>NZ_JBISDG010000027.1:0-49587 GCF_044472985.1 Roseovarius salis
TGGAGCTTGTTGAGCAGCATGGTCCGCTGCTTGACCAGCACGTCGCGGCTGTGGACCAGCGACCCGAGCTCGGCCTCGGCGGTCGATCTCAGCCGTGTCTGCGGCAGCATGTCCTTCGACAGGAAGAAGGCCAGCGCGCGGGCATCGTTGCGGTCGGTCTTGCTGACAGATCTGCGGATCACCTCGAACTTGCGCGGGTTCACCACCACGATGCGTCCCACGCAAGCGCGGATCTCGCCGCAGAACCAGGCGGCGTTGGAGGTCGCTTCCACCGCGATTTCGTCGTCGGCATCAAGGTCAAGACAGAACCGCTCGATATCCGCCGCCGACAGCCGGAAGGTTTCAAAACGTTCCGCCCCGTCCGGACCCAGCCGGCAGATGGTGAAGGAATTGGAATGAAGATCGACACCGATAAAGGCCATGGCTATACTCCCTTGTTAAGGAGGCGGAGCCCCGAAAGGGGCGTGAACGGCCAAACCAAGCTCCTATCCAAGATCACCGGGCACGCCCGGGCCTTACGGGGGCTGTTCGGAAACAGGCGAAGGCTAAACTCCTGTACGGGGTCGCAGTGCCCCAAGACATCATCCAGCCTGAAACCTATCCGCCTCCCCAAATCTCCTACAAAATTCAGGGCGTTTGGTCGCTCACAAACCATTCATACCCCCTCCTGTTTGTGGGACGGATGGGCGCCCGTGCCACGAGCCTAGGTATTTCACGGGATTGACAGCAAACGAGCTTTCCTCGCAGCATGGATGAACAAAACTAATCCATTGTGTCATGTCCCGCCGTCTGCCGTCTCTCAACCAGCTTCGCGCCTTCGAAGCTGCTGCGCGTCATTGCAGCTTCAAGCTGGGCGCGGCAGAACTGTGCGTGACACAGGCGGCGGTGAGCCATCAGGTCAAGGCGTTGGAAGATGCGCTCGGACTGACGCTGTTCGTCCGGCGGACCCGCGGGATCGAGCCGACGGCAGAGGCCCGGCGCCTGCTGCCGGTGCTGACGCGCGCCTTCGACGATATCGAGGCCGCGACGCTGGATGTCTCAACCACCGCGCTGACCGGCGAACTGCGCGTCACCGCCGCACCATTTTACGGAAACCGCTGGCTGTTGCCGCGACTCGACGGCTTTCACGCGGCGCATCCCGGCCTGACCGTTTCGGTCAGCCTGTCCTTCGAGGTGGTGGACCTGGCGGCAGAGGGATACGACGCGGCACTGCGGTTCGGCACCGGCGCCTGGCCGGGTCTGGCGGCCACCCACATTCATAACGACCGGATCGGGCCGGTTTGCGCGCCGGGTTACGTCAGGGGGTGCGCGCTGCCGCTTGAGCCGGCGGAGATCGCACGGCTTTCGCTGGCGACAACCCGCGACCTGGCGGGGGAATGGACAGCATGGTTCACCGCGGCCGGCCATTCGCCAAGTCCTGACCCGGACATCGTGGAGCATCCCAACCGGGCGCTGGCCTTCGATTCCGCCCTGTCGGGCATGGGGGTTTGCCTTGCGGATGCACGGCTGTCGGGTGCCGCCGAAGCGGCCGGCCACCTTGTCAGGCTGCACCCGGCGACGGTCGTGATGCCGCGGGGCATGTATCTTGTCCACCCTGAACGCCCCCGGCCCGACCCGCGCGTGGCGGCGTTCGCCGAATGGCTGAAACGCGAGGCGGCTCAGCCCCTTTCCGGCGATACGGAACCAACGGAATAGCCGGCCCGCAAGGCACATACACCACGTCCGGGTTGGTGTTGGAATAATCCTGCGGGATGTCGTGCCGCGCCTGCGGGGCAGACCGCGTTGGCATTGCGGATGCTGACGGAAACCGGCGTGGGGCAACGGAACGCCCCCTTGCCGCATGTGGCGGACGCCGCGGCACTGTCCGGCGGTCAGTTCACAAGGTTCGGCGGGGTCTGGCCCGACAGCGCGGCCACGAGGTTGTCGACAGCCATGAACCCCATCCTCTCGCGCACCTCCAGCGCCGCGGTGCCAAGGTGCGGCAGCAACGTGACGTTCTCCATCTGCTGCAAGGCCCCGGGCACCTCCGGTTCGTTTTCATAAACGTCTAGGCCGGCACCGGCGATCTCTTGCGCCTGAAGGGCCGCGATCAGCGCCGTCTCGTCGACAACGTCGCCGCGCGAGATGTTGACGAAATGCGCGTGCGGCGGCATCGCCGCGAACACGTCCGCCCCGATCAGGTGATACGTTTCCACGCCGCCCGGCACCGCGGCAACCACGATATCGGCGCCGGCGGCGAGGGCCGCGGGAGTCTCGACCCGCGTGGCCTCGAATTCCAGCTCCTTTGCCGATCGGTTGTAATAGATCACCTTCATGCCGAAACCGTAATGGCAGCGCCGCGCGATGGCCAGCCCGATGCGGCCCATGCCGATGATGCCAACCGTCTTGCCGGTCACGTGCAGGCCCAGCAATTGCGTCGGTGTCCAGCCGGTCCACTGTCCCGCCCGCACGAGGCGCTCACCCTCTCCGGCGCGCCGAGCGCTCATGAGAATGAGCATCAGCGCGATGTCCGCCGTTGCGTCGGTGACCGCGCCGGGAGTATTGGTCACGTCGATCCCCGCCGCCCGCGCGGCGCCGACGTCGATGTGGTTGTAGCCCACGCCGAAATTGGCCAGCACCTTGCACCGGGCGCCCTGTGCCCCCTCGAACGCCGCGGCCGAGAAATCGTCGCCCAGTGTCGGCAGCACGCCGTCATACAGCGTCATCGCCGCGCGCATCTGGCCAAGCTTGAGCGGTTCGCTTTCCTCGCGGATCTCGACATCGAAATGCTCCCGCGCCCGGGCGATCACCGCGTCGGGCAGGCGCCGTGTGAACAGAACCCGCATCAGTGCATCCGCTCCCCTTCGCTTACCTCGCGGTCGGGCGCCAGCAGCACCACCCCGCCCTCCGCGTCCGACACGCCGAGAACGAGAACCTCTGACATGAACTTGCCGATTTGCCGTGGCGGAAAGTTGGCGACACCCATGACCTGCCGGCCGACCAGGTCCTCAGGCGTGTAATGAGCCGTGAGCTGGGCGGAGGTCTTGCGCTCGCCGATCTCGGGGCCGAAGTCGATCCACAACTTGATTGCCGGCTTGCGCGCCTCGGGAAAGGGTTCGGCCCGCGTGACCCGGCCCACGCGGATATCGACCTTCAGGAAATCGTCGAACGTGATCTGGTCAGCCATCCCGCAACTCCCGCGACCGTCCGGAGGCGGCCGCCACCGTACGCCGCATCAGCGGCGGCAGGCCGGTTTCCTCGTCCATGAGCACCTCCAGCCCGGCCTGCGTGGTCCCGCCGGGGCTGGTGACGTTGACGCGCAGTTGCGCCGGGGTCTCGCCGGACTGCTCGGCCAGCGCGCCCGCCCCGGCCACCGTGGCCTGCGCAAGCTGCATCGACAGCTCCGGGGCAAGACCCTGAGCCTCGCCCGCCCTGGCAAGGCATTCGATCATGTGAAAGACATAGGCCGGACCGGAACCCGACACGCCTGTTACCGCGTCCATCTGCCTCTCGCTTTCCAGCCGGACAACCTGCCCGACCGCATTGAGCAGATCCTGCGCCATGTCCAGATGGGCCGCCGTCGCGTTGGCATTGCCGACGATCGCGGTGATCCCGCGCCCCACGGCGGCGGGCGTGTTGGGCATGGCACGGATGATCGGCGTCGCGGCCCCCAGCTCGGCCTCGAACGCCGCGATCGGCGTGCCGGCGGCAACGGAGACGAACAGCGTGTCGCCATTACCCTTCGCGGCGATGGCCGGCAGCGCCTCGCCCATCATCTGTGGCTTCACGGCGACCAGCACGACAGCGGGGCTTTCGGGCAATTCCCCGTTGATCGCAACGCCGGTTGACCTGAGCCAGTCACTCGGCTCGGGGTCGATGACAGAAACCGCCCCGGGCGGCAGGCCACGATCGAGCCAACCCTCGAGCATGGCCGACCCCATCTTGCCGCAGCCCAGCAGCACCAGACCGCCGCGTGCCAAATCCTTGATCGCCATGGTCCTGCGCCTCCGCTTCTGTCCCGCTGCGCGAAGTGTTACGCGTGCGGTGCAGTGGTTTCAATGGGCGCGGCACCGTGCCCGGCAAGCGGCAAAGCGCCGTGGGGCCATCATCCGGCAATCGCGGCTTCGGATATCCACGGTCGCGACGGGCCGTCAGGCCCGCCCGTACGCCTCGGCAATCGCCACCTGCATCGCGTCGCGCGGCGTCTGGTCGCCCCATATCACCAGCTGGAATGCCGGGTAGAACCGTTCGGCAGTAAGAACCGCCGTGTTGATCAACGTGTCGACCTGATCGGGATGCACGGCCTGCGCACCGGCCATGACAAGCCCGTAGCGGTAGACCATCAGCTTCTGCTCGGCCCAGTAGGTGAAGGCCCCCGCCCAGCACTGGTCGTTCACATCGTTCAGGGCCTGGTAGAGAACGGGAAGCTTTTCCTCGGGCGGCTCCATCTCGAAGGTGCAGACCATGCGCAGGGTCTCGTCATAGACCGACCAGGCAAGGGTGATGGAGTAGGTGCGCCACTGCCCCTCGACCGCCATGGCGATCTGGTCGTCGCCGATGCGGTCGAAGTCCCAGTCGTGGTATTCCGCGAGATGTTCGACGATATCAATGGGATGGAGATCTTCTTGCAGAAACTGCTCGGAAAGGGCCATGCCACCACCTCTTGTGTCTGTAGCGCCGGGGGCTGGCAGCGCCCCAAGCGCTAGGTGCCTGCTCTAGAGCCGGGGGTGGTCCCCGCATGCTCCTACCAGATATGGTGGAGCCTCCGGGCACGCCTGTAAAGCTATTTGTTGGGGATAAACTCAATAAGTTGTGGATGACGCCAAAACGTCATCAATATGAGATCGGGCTGTCATGTTGCGATGCCGGGCCTGCGGTGACTTTCCGCCGGGCTTGTGGCAACTTGGCTGTCATCACAGGAGGTACGTCGCCATGTTGCGGAGACAGCTCGCAGGCGGACTGGCCCTTTCCCTTGCCGTGACCGCGGCGGCCACGATCCCGGCGCAGGGTTCTTCCATCAACCAGTCGCGGGGCAGCTTTTCATCCGGCACGGCCGGGGCCGCGCAGGCACAGGTCGCGTCAATACAGGCCGAGATCGGTGAAACGCGGGCGCAACTGGCCAGAAACGAAAGACGTATCGATCACTTGAAGGCCAAGCTTGCGGCGGCGCAGGTCAACAAGGACACGGACAAGATCGAGAGCGTGAACGGGGAACTGGCCGCGCTGATCCGGCAGCGCAAACAGCTGATCCGGCAGCGCAAACAGCTGATCCGGCGCCTTGCCAAGCTGGAAACCGAACTCGAAGCGGCGCGCGATCGCCTGCCCGCAAGCCTGAAATAGCCACCTGCCGGGGCGGTCGTGTCACAGGCGTGGCGGTTTCGCTCCAGCCGCGGAAAGGCGGGGGCCTATTTCGCGCCCTTTTCCAGCGCCTCGATGCGCGCCTTGAGCGCCTCGTTCTCCTCGCGCGCCTTCTGGGCCATGGCGCGGACCGCATCGAATTCCTCGCGCGTGACGAAATCCCGGTCGGCCAGCCAACGGTCGACCATCGATTTCATCGCCGTTTCGGCCTCTTCCCGGGCGCCCTGCGCCACGCCCATGGCGTTGGTCATGAGCTGCGAGATGTCGTCGAAAACCTTGTTGCGGGTCTGCATTGGAATTGCTCCGGCGTTACAATTTCCCCCTATATGGGCTGCGAAAGCGGACGGGGCAAGCTTGACTTCCCCCTGCCCCGCGGACCAAGGAGGCAGGTATGCAGGCGGCCATCCCATTCCCCGACATCTCTCCCGAGATTTTCACGATCTCGCTGTTCGGGATCGACTTCTCGTTGCGCTGGTACGCGCTGGCCTACATCGCCGGCATCCTGATCGGTTGGCGGCTGGTCGTGGCGGCGGTTCGGCGGCCCGCGCTGTGGCCCGGCAACGCGCCGGCGATGAGTTCCGAACAGGTCGAGGACCTGCTGACCTGGGTCATCCTGGGCGTCATACTTGGCGGGCGTCTTGGCTTCGTGCTGTTCTACAACCCCGGCCATTTCCTCGCCAACCCGGGCGAGATCCTGATGATATGGCAGGGCGGCATGTCCTTTCACGGCGGTCTGCTTGGCGTGATCGCCGCCTGCCTGGGATATGCTTGGCGACAGGGCATCTCATGGCGGTCGGTGGCCGACGTGCTGTGCATGGCCACCCCTGCCGGCCTGTTGCTCGGCAGGCTGGCCAATTTCATCAACGCCGAGCTGTGGGGCCGGCCGACGGACCTGCCTTGGGGCGTGGTCTTTCCGGGGGAGCTGGCGCAATACTGCCCCGACGTGGCCGGGGCCTGCGCGCGCCATCCCTCGCAGCTCTACGAGGCGGCGCTGGAAGGGCTGGTCCTTGGCGCCGTGTTATTGTGGCTGGCGTTTCGGCGGGGCGCGCTGCGGCGGCCCGGGGCCGTTACCGGCATGTTCTTCGCGGGATACGGCGCGGCGCGGTTCGTGGTGGAATTCGTGCGGCAGCCGGACGTGCAGTTCGTGTCTCCCGGCAATCCGCTCGGGCTGGCGCTGCATGTCCACGGATACGGGCTGACCATGGGCCAGCTTCTTTCCCTGCCGATGGTCGCCTTCGGCCTGTGGCTGTTGATGCGGGCGCGGCGGACGGTGAGATGACCCCGCTGCAGAAGATCCTCGCCGCGCAGATCCGGGCGGGCGGCCCGATGACGCTGGCCGATTACATGGGCACCTGCCTGCTGCATCCCGAACACGGATACTACGCGACGCGCGACCCTTTGGGCGCGGCCGGGGATTTCACCACCGCGCCGGAGATCTCCCAGATGTTCGGCGAGCTTTTGGGGCTGGCGCTGGCGCAGGCGTGGACGGATCAGGGGGCACCCTCGCGCTTCACCCTGGCCGAGCTCGGGCCCGGACGGGGCACGTTGATGGCCGACGCGCTGCGCGCCACGCGCAGGGTGCCGGGCTTTCACGACGCGCTGCACCTGCATCTCGTCGAGGCCTCGCCCCCCCTGCGCGCCGCGCAGGCACGGACGATCGGGCGGGACGACATCGCCTGGGTGCAAAGCGTCGCCGAGTTGCCCGACGCACCTCTTTTCCTGCTGGCCAACGAATTCTTCGATGCCCTGCCGGTGCGCCAACTCGTCCGCGCGGGTGACATGTGGCGCGAACGGATGGTGGACCTCGATGAGCGGGGGCTCAGGTTCGGCCTCGCCCCGCCCAAGCCGGTGCCCGCCCTCGATCACCGGCTGGAGGACACGCGCGATGGCGACATCGTCGAGATCGCGCCACAGGCGGCGGGAATCGCCGCGAAGCTCGGGCATCGTATCGCGGCGCATGGCGGTGCGGCGCTGATCGTGGATTACGGCGGCTGGCGTTCCCTCGGCGATACCGTGCAGGCGGTGCAGGAGCACGAACGGGCCGATATCCTTGCCGCACCGGGCACCGCGGACCTGACCGCGCATGTGGACTTCGAGGCGATTGCGCGGGCAGCGCCTTGCCGCGTGAGTCGGCTGGTCCCGCAGGGCGTTTTCCTCGAAAGGCTCGGCATCACGGCGCGGGCGCAGGCGCTGGCGCGCGGTCTGGAGGGCGAAGGGCTGGAGTCGCATGTCGCCGCACATCGGCGCTTGACCCACCCCGACGAAATGGGGACGCTCTTCAAGGTAATGGCCCTCTATCCCGATACCGCGGCGCCGCCGCCCGGACTGGACCCATGACGCTCGAGATCATAACCGCCGAGTGCCTCGCGCCGATGCGCCACGGCTTTTTCACCCGCCGGGGCGGCGCGTCTTCCGGGATCTTCGCGGGGCTGAACTGCGGCCTTGGATCGAGCGATCAGGCCGAGATCGTCGGGATAAACCGAGCCCGGGCGGCCGAGTCACTGGGCGTCGCGCCCGAAAATCTGGTGACCGTCCACCAGGTGCACTCGGCCTGCGTGGCCGTGATCGAGGGCCCGCCGGATGACCGGCCAGAGGCGGACGCGATGGTGACCGACCGGCCCGGGCTGGCCCTGTCCGTGCTGACGGCCGATTGCCAGCCGGTTCTGCTTGCCGACAACGAGGCGGGGGTCATCGGCGCGGCCCATGCGGGGTGGCGCGGAACCCTCGACGGGGTGCTGGAGGCCACGCTGGACGCGATGGAAGATCTCGGCGCGTCGCGCGAAAGCATCCGGGCCGCGATCGGCCCCACGATCAGCCAGGCGGCTTACGAGGTGGGGCCGGAGTTCCTCGACGATTTCCTCGCCGAAGACCCGGAGAACCACCGTTTCTTCATCAATGGCGAGGGCGACAGGTACCTTTTCGACCTGCCGGGTTTCGGGCTCTACCGGCTGCGGGCGGCCGGGATCGGCGCTGCGGAATGGACACGCCACTGCACCTATGGCGACGAGTCGCGATTCTATTCCTACCGCCGCGCCACCAAGGCCGGGCAGGCCGATTACGGGCGGCTGATTTCGGCCATAAGGCTCTAGAAAATGGCGCCGGGCTGGTCAGACGGTTCCACTTCCTGCCACATTTCAAACGGCTGATCCGCCCGCAACATGCGCAACGAACCGGTTTTATATTTTGATTTCAACGTCCTGACCCGCCCCATCGCGGGCATTCGGATAGGTCCGTTCTGCACGCGTCAAATCACCAGCTTCCCACGTTCCCGTCAAATCGTGGCCCAAAAGCGGGACGATGTTGTCAACCGACAGACAGACCTGACTTAGCAAGGGATGCCAATGAAAACCCGCTGGATGAAATCGCTTATCAAGACGAGCAAAGAGCCCATGCCGTCCCTGCCCTTCCGCCGCGGCGCGCGCGGGGCCAAGACGACGCAGACCGCGGCCCTGCGCTCGGCGTGACGGAGTCGTCACGCGCCCGCGGCCGATTCGAATCCGGCGGCCCGGAATTGTGACAAGATCACGGTCGCACCGCCGACAATGCCCCGGGCACAGCGCGATTGTCCGTCGATGGTCGACAGTGGCGAGGCGAATTTGACGAATTTGGGGCAGGTGCGGCAAATTTTGCCGCATTATTAACGCGATGGTAACGAAGTCTTTCTGGCGTCGTCGGTGGGGGCCGACGCGGTTGAGACGACCCTGAGAGGTAGCTCGATCATGACGACCCCAACGAACAGGTTCGATTTCGCGGCAACGCGCCGGCTGTCCGGTCTCGGACAGCGATCTTCCAAGGAGTCCGGGCGCAAACCGCTCGCGATGCGCAAGTACCAGATCTCGGCACTGCTGGAGGATGGCAGCGTACGCACGACCGACCAGATCGGCCCGGCCACGCCGACCTTCGAAGGCGCCTTTTCAGCGTTCGCCCATGGCACGCTGATCATGACGTCGCACGGCCCCGTCCCGGTCGAGGATCTCGTTCCGGGCATGAAGATCACGACCCGCGACCGCGACGCCCAGCAATTGATGTGGGTCGGCGCCATGACCCTGATGCCGCGCTCCGATGACGTGCCCTACAGCGGCAGTCTCACGCGGATCATGGCAGACAGTTTCGGCATGGGCCGGCCGGAGACGGACCTGATGGCCGGACCCGGCGCGCGGCTGCTGATGCGGCCCTCCGGCCATGCGGAGCGTTTCGGTAGCGAGCGCAGCCTGACCCCCGCCGGCCAGATCGTCGACGGGATGAACGCGATCGAGATATCGCCGCCGCGGCCCGTGCGCGTTTACCACCTGTGCCTGCGCCGGCACGCGATCATCAACGCGGCCGGGATGGAAACCGAGAGCTACCACCCCGGGCGCGGTTTCGAACGCAACATGGGGCCGAACATGCTCAGCCTTTTCCTGACCCTGTTCGCACATATCAAGAAGCCACAAGATTTCGGCCCGCTGGCGCACGCGCGTCTGCCCTTTTCCCATGAGCAAGAGGCCGCCGACGTCGCCTGAAGATCGCCCTGCCGGCGTCACGCCGACTGTGCAAGACGCTCCTCGAGCACCTCGAAGGGGACGCCCGGCTCGTCCTTGGCCCCGCGGATCACGAGCGAGGTCTTGACGCTTGCGACGTTCTCGGCGGCCGTAAGTTCCTCGGTGAGGAAACGCTGGAACGTGGAAAGGTCCGGCGCGACGCATTTCAGGATGAAATCCACCTCACCATTGAGCATGTGGCACTCGCGCACCAGCGGCCAGCCCCGGCAACGCGCCTCGAACGCACTCAGGTCTGCCTCCGCCTGGCTCTGAAGGCCGACCATGGCGTAGACTTGCACTTCGAATCCCAGCTCACGCGCATCGATGTCGGCGTGGTATCCGCGTATGAAGCCGTTCTCCTCCAGCGTACGGACCCGTCGCAGACACGGCGGGGCCGAGATTCCCACGCGCTTGGCCAGCTCGACATTGGTCATCCGGCCATCGGCCTGAAGCTCGGCCAGGATCTTGCGATCGATCTCGTCCAGTCGGGTTGCAGGCATGGAGGCTCTCCTGAAATCGCGATTGTTATATCACCGCTGCGGGCATACGCAATATTATTTCATCAAGACGCAAGATCGTTTCAGCCATCACGGTTCGATCGCATGCGCGGCAAAGCCGCGCCGCAAAGGGTTTCACCGCCCCGCCACCGCGGCTATATCTGTGCTCCGAGTCGCATCACCCCAGCATCAAAGGTTCCGCTCATGGCCGAGACCCTTCATACAAAATGCCTTATCATCGGCTCAGGCCCCGCCGGATACACCGCCGGCGTCTACGCCGCGCGCGCCATGCTCGACCCCGTGCTGGTGCAAGGGATCGAACCGGGCGGCCAGTTGACCACGACCACCGAGGTCGAGAACTGGCCCGGCGACACCGAGGTGCAGGGCCCCGACCTGATGGTTCGCATGGAGGCCCATGCCAAGGCCGTCGGCTGCGAGGTGATCAGCGACATCATTACCGAATTGCAAACCGATGGGCGCCCCTTCACCGCCATTGGCGACAGCGGCGCGGTCTATACCGCCGATACTGTCATCATGGCCACCGGCGCGCGCGCCAAGTGGCTGGGGCTGGACAGCGAGGAGGCGTTCAAGGGCTTCGGCGTGTCGGCCTGCGCCACCTGTGACGGCTTTTTCTACCGCGGGCAGGAAATCGTGGTGGTCGGCGGTGGCAACACCGCCGTCGAGGAGGCGCTGTTCCTGACCAATTTTGCCAGCAAGGTTACCCTGATCCACCGCCGCGACGAGCTGCGCGCCGAGAAGGTGCTGCAAGACAGGCTGTTCAAGCACCCCAAGATCGAGCCTTTGTGGTTTCACGAGGTCGAGGAGATCGTGGGCGAGCACAACCCCAAGGGCGTGACCGGCATCCGTGTGCGCGACAACCGGACCGGCGAGATGACCCAGGTCCCGTGCAAGGGCGTGTTCATCGCCATCGGCCACGCGCCGGCCAGCGAATTGCTGAAGGGCAAGGTCGAGATGCATCACGGCGACTACGTCAAGGTCGAGCCGGGCAGCACGCGGACCTCGATCCCGGGGATATTCGCGGCCGGTGACCTGACGGACCACATTTACCGCCAGGCGGTCACCAGTGCCGGGATGGGCTGCATGGCCGCGCTCGACGCCGAGAAATTCCTCGCCGAAATGGAGGACGAAGGCGCCGAGCTGGCCGAGGCGGCCGGCTGACCGCCCGGTAAAGGGGGCTCTGCCCCCGCCGCCCTTCGGGCGACTCCCCCGGAGTATTTCCGGCAAGATGAAGACGTGGGCGTGCAGGCTGCAACGAGCCGCAAAGAACCGCCATCCGCCCAAGCCCGGCCCGGGGCGCCCGCGACGACGGGAAAAAGGGCGCGGGCCTTGGCCTGCGCCCTGATCTTTCCATTGGTTCGGGAAGGCGGCTCAGCGCGCGACGTCACCCGTCGGGCGCGGCGTTTGCAGCGTCTCGGCCGGCAGGACCGGATAGGTGACCTCGGGCATCTGGCCTGTCAGCGAGCCCAGAAACGCCGCGATCTTGTCCACCTCGTCATCGTCGAGTTCCATGCCAAGCTGCGCGGTGCCCATGATCGCCACCGCGACTTCCAGATCCCAGACCTTGCCGGAGTGGAAGTACGGCGCCGTCAACTCGATGTTGCGCAGCGGCGAGGCACGGAACACGTAAGAGTCGTCGGCGGTCTTGGTCACCTGGAAGCGCCCCCGGTCATCCGGCGGCAGAACGTCGGCGCCCGGCTTCTCGATCAGGCCGAAGGGATAATACCCGTTGCCGCCGAGGTTCACGCCGTTGTGGCACGATGCGCAGCCCTTATCCATGAAAAGCGAAAGGCCTTCCTTCTGCTCGGCGCTCAGCGCATCGTCATTGCCGTTGAGCCACGCGTCGAAGGGCGCCGGCGTGACGAGCGTCGCCTCGTAGGCCTCGATCGCCTTCGCGAAGTTGTCGAAGGTCACGGGGTCCGCTTCGCCGGGAAAGGATGCCTCGAACCAGTCAACATACTGCGGCATCGAGTTGAGCGTGGCGATCACGTTCCGGGGCGTGTTGGCCATCTCGACACCGGCCTGCACCGGCCCCTTGGCCTGCGCCTTCAGATCCTCGGCCCGGCCGTCCCAGAACTGCGCGTCGTTGAACACGGCGTTCAGGACCGTGGGCGAGTTGCGCGGCCCCTTCTGCCAGCCGTGGCCGATCGAGGTGGGCATGTTGTCGTCACCGCCGGTGGCGAGGTTGTGGCAGGAGTTGCACGAGAACACGCCCGACGCGGACATCCGGGGGTCGAAGAAGAGCGCCTTGCCCAGATCAATCTTTTCCGGGGTTACGGGGTTGTCGGTCATGGCCGGTATGGTCGAGGGAACCGGGGCGAACAGGGCTAGCGCATCCTCCCTCAGCTCGTCCGCGACCGCGGCGGCCGGAGCCAGCGCCAACGACGAGACGGTTGCGAGGGCGAGCCTGATGCGTGAACACATTGAGAACCTCCTATAGGTGATTTGTCCGACGTCCGCGCGTTGGAACAGTTCTAATTCCGTGCTGCATCGCAAACTTGATCTGGCTCAAACCGGGCGGGCCGAAGTGGCCTTGCAAGGATGCTTTGCAGTGACCGCATAGCGGCATTTTCCGCCGCATTTTCCGAAATCGCCTTCCCGCGGCTTGAAACCCGCCGGAAACCTTGTTTATGGCGCGTGACGACGGGGCGGCGTAACCGGACCCGACCAGATCGCATTGCCGAGAGAAACGAGAGAAAAATGACCTATTCCAACCTGGCTCCGCTCCCCGAGCTCTATGTTTCCTACGAGTCCGCCCAGAAGATGAAATCGGAAGCCGCCGATCTGACCAGCTGGGATCTCAGCCCGCGCCAGATCTGCGATCTCGAGCTTCTGATGAACGGCGCGTTCAACCCGCTCAAGGGCTTCCTGACACAGGCCGATTACGACGGCGTGGTCGAGAACATGCGCCTGGCCGATGGATCGCTCTGGCCGATGCCGATCACGCTGGATGTCAGCGAGGAATTCGCCGAAAGCATCGAGCTGGGCCAGGATATCGCCCTGCGCGACCAGGAGGGCGTGATCCTTGCCACGCTGACGGTGACGGATCGCTGGACCCCCGACAAGAAACGCGAGGCCGAAAAGGTGTTCGGCGGCAACGACACCGCACACCCGGCGGTCGACTACCTGCACAACACCGCCGGCAAGGTCTATCTGGGCGGCCCGATCGTGGGCATCCAGCAACCCGTCCACTACGATTTCCGGGGCCGCCGCGACACGCCGAACGAGTTGCGCGCCTATTTCCGCAAGCTGGGCTGGCGCAAGGTGGTGGCCTTCCAGACACGCAACCCCCTGCACCGGGCGCACCAGGAGCTGACCTTCCGCGCCGCCAAGGAAGCCGAGGCCAACCTGCTGATCCACCCGGTCGTGGGCATGACCAAGCCGGGCGACGTGGATCACTTCACCCGCGTGCGCTGCTACGAGGCGGTGCTGGACAAGTACCCCGGCAGCACCACCACGATGTCGCTGCTCAACCTCGCCATGCGTATGGCCGGCCCGCGAGAGGCGGTCTGGCACGGGCTCATTCGCCGCAATCACGGCTGCACCCACTTCATCGTCGGCCGCGACCATGCCGGCCCGGGCAAGAACAGCCAAGGCGAGGATTTCTACGGCCCCTATGACGCGCAGGAGCTGTTCCGCGCGCACCAGGACGAGATCGGCATCGAGATGGTGGACTTCAAGCACATGGTCTATGTGCAGGAGCGCGCCCAGTACGAGCCGATGGACGAGATCGCCGACAAGGACAATGTCACGATCCTCAACATCTCGGGGACCGAGTTGCGCCGCCGCCTGCAGGAAGGGCTGGAAATTCCCGACTGGTTCAGCTTCCCCGAAGTGGTGACCGAGCTGCGCCGGACGCGCCCGCCCCGGGCGCAGCAGGGTTTTACCGTGTTCTTCACCGGGCTGTCGGGCAGCGGCAAGTCCACCATCGCCAACGCGCTGATGGTCAAGCTGATGGAGATGGGCGGCCGGCCGGTGACCCTGCTCGACGGGGACGTGGTACGCAAGCATCTCAGCTCCGAACTCGGGTTCTCGAAAGAGCACCGGGACCTCAACATCCAGCGGATCGGTTACGTGGCCTCCGAGATCACCAAGAACGGCGGGATCGCCATATGCGCGCCGATCGCGCCCTACGCCGCCACCCGCCGCAAGGTGCGCGGAATGATCGAACAGTACGGCGCCTTCTGCGAGGTTTATGTCGCCACCAGCCTCGAGGAATGCGAGCGGCGCGACCGCAAGGGGCTCTACAAGCTCGCCCGTGAAGGCAAGATCAAGGAATTCACCGGGATATCCGATCCTTACGACGTCCCGCAGGAGCCCGAGCTCACGGTCGAAACCGAGGGCATGGACGTGGACAACTGCGCGCACCAGGTCGTTCTAAAGCTGGAACAGATGGGTCTGATCGCGGGCTGAACGTCACCGTCTGCCCCGTGCGGGCGTCATTGTCGGAGCGGCCGGCAAGGTCCGGCGCCCGCCCCTGCAACAAGCCAGCCTTGCGGGGGCGGCGACTGTCGGTCTAGGGGGCGGGCATGTATGCTGTCGCCCTGACGTCGATCCCGCCGCGCCTGAACCGGCTGCGACCGGTTCTGGACAGCATCCTGTTCCAGCGCCCGGCGCCTGACCGCGTGATCCTGTGCCTGCCGCGCACATGGGCACGCTTCACCGCCGTCGCGGCGGCGCCCGAGCTGCCCGAGGGGGTGGAGCTGCTCACGGCAGAGGCCGATTTCGGCCCAGCCACCAAGGCGATCGTCCCGGCCCGGATGCTGTGCGGCACGGTCGGCAGGCTGATCTATTGTGACGATGACTGGCTGATGCCGCCCGGCTGGGCCGCGCGGCTCATGGCCGCGCAAAGACCGGGAGAGGCGGTTGCGGCCACCGGTTTCGACGTGGCCCGGCTGAAACGGCACGGTCACCGGCCACGGAACCAGGACGCGGGCTTTGCCGACATCGCACAGGGCTATTCCGGCGTGCTCGTTGACCCGCGCTGGTTCTGCCTGCCCGACATTTCGCCACCGCCCGGGGCATGGCCGGTGGATGATGTCTGGCTGTCCGGACAGCTGGCGCGGCAGGATATTCCCGTGCGGCTCGCCCCGGCGGCCCGGGCGGGGCTGAAGCCGGCGTTTTCGGACAAGCACGCGCTGCAGGACACGGTCGTTGGTGGATGGTCGCGTGACGCGGCCAATCGCGCCTGCTGCGATGTCCTGACGGCACGCTACGGTATTTGGCCACGGGCCTGACCCGTTGCCTCACTTTTCCCCGATCCGCGGCTCCTGCCCGGTGCGCAGGCGCCGGATGTTGCCCCAGTGCCGGGCAAAGACCAGCAGCGTCAGCACCACGCCCAGCAGGAACATGCGCGGCTGGCCGAGCGCCATGATCCACATGGTCGACAGCGCCGCCGCCATAAGCGCCCCCATCGAAGAGATTCGCGTCACCGCTACTGCCACCGCCCATGTCAGGCAGGCGGCCAGCCCCACGGGCCACGCCAACGCCAGCAGCACGCCGAGGAATGTCGCCACGCCCTTGCCGCCCCTGAACTTCAGCCAGACGGGGAAACAGTGCCCGACAAACGCCAGAAGACCGGCCAGCTGCGCCGCATCCTCGCCCGAAACCATCCGCGCGAGCAGCACAGCAACGGCGCCCTTGACCGCATCGAGCAGCAGCGTGGCCGCCGCCGCGCCCTTGCTGCCCGTGCGCAGCACGTTGGTCGCGCCGATGTTGCCGGACCCGATGCTGCGCAGGTTGCCAAGCCCCAGATGGCGCGACAGCAGCAACCCGAACGGGATCGACCCCAGCAGGTAGCCGAGCACGCCCCATACGACCAGAAGCGGGGCGGCGGTTTCGATTGGTGGCATCAGGTCACCTCGTGCACGCGCTCGCCACCGACCCAGGTGCCGATCACCCGGCCCTGCATCCTCTGGCCGTCGAACGGCGTGTTCTTGGATTTCGACCGCAGCGTGCTGCGATCCATGACGAAGGGTTTGTCGGGGTCGAACAGGACAAGGTCGGCCGGCGCTCCCGGGCAGATGCGCCCGCCGTCAAGCCCGAGACGCCGCGCCGGGTTGAGCGCCAGCGCGCGGAACAGTTCCGGCAGCGTCAGGTTACCGGCATGGTAAAGCCGCATCGCGGCGGGCAGCAGCGTTTCCAGCGCCACGGCCCCGCTCGCCGCCTCCTCGAAGGGCAGGCGCTTGCTCTCCTCGTCCTGCGGGGTGTGCATCGAGCTGATGATATCGATAAGCCCGGTGCGCACCGCTTCGACCACCGCCATGCGGTCGTCCTCGTCCCGCAGGGGCGGCTTGACCTTGAAGAAAGTCCGGTACTCGGCCACGTCGAGGGCATTGAGCGTGAGGTGGTGGATCGAGGTACCGGCCGTGATGTCAAAGCCGTTCTTCTTGGCCCGCTCCAGCGCCGGCAACGCGCGAACGGTGGTGATCTGGTCGACGTGATAACGCGCCCCCGTCATCTCGATCAACGCGATGTCACGATCCAGCCCCATGCGTTCTGCCATGGGCGTCACCGCCGGCAGGCCCTTCAGAGAGGCGACCTTGCCGCTGCTGGCCGCCGCGCCGCGCGACAATCCCGGCTCCTGCACATGCGCGATGACCAACGCGCCGAGGCTGCGGGCATATGTCAGCGCGCGCGAAAACACCTTGGTGTCGGAAACCACGTGGTCACAATCGGTGAAGGCCGCGGCGCCGGCGTCCATGAGAAAGCCGATCTCGGTCATCTCGCGCCCCGCCCGCCCCTTGGTCAGCGCGGCCATGGGCAACACCCGAACCGGTGCCGCGGCATTGGCGCGGCGGGCAACGAATTCCAGCGTCTCGGGGTTGTCGATGGCCGGTAGGGTATCTGGCCGGGTCACCATGGTGGTCACCCCGCCGGCGGCCGCTGCCAGCCCGGCGGAACGGTAGCTTTCCTTGTGCCGCTCGCCCGGTTCGCACACCTTGACGCCGATATCGACGATACCGGGAGCGAGGCACTTGCCGGCGCAATCGACCTGGCTTTCGGCCGCCGGCATGTCGTCACCGCTGCCGGTGGCGCGCACGGTGCCGTTTTCGGCCAGCAGCCACCCCGGCGCATCGGTGCCGGACTCGGGGTCGATCAGCCGGGCGTTGGCGAACAGAATACTGCGGCCCTCGCCGGCCCGGGCTTCAGCGCGGGGCATCTTCGTCCTCCTCGGCTTTCTCCGGTCGCACCGTCTCCTCGGGATGGTCCCTCTCGATCCGGGCCATATAGGCAAACACCGCCGCCGTGGCCAGCAGCACAAGGTGCAGGGCACCGAGGATCAACAGATCGCTGGGGTCCTCCAAGTCGCCCGCCAGCACCTCGTGCACGACATGGATGCCGGAGATGATGACCAGGGTTGCCGCGATGCGCGATTTCACCGGCGCGAACTCGTCGGTGTAGCTGAGCTGTTCGTCACCGTCATGGCCCAGCTGATAGGCGACGTAATACGCGTTGTAGGCCGACACCATCACCATCACCACGAGATTGGCGATGAAAACCATGTCCAGCAGATCGAGCACGAGCAGGATCGCCTTGTCGCGATCAAGGAAATCGAGGCTGACCACCGATTCGTAGATGGCGTAGAAGAACGAAACGCCGAAGACGAGCAGCGCCGCCATCAACCCGAAGAAGAGCGGCAGCTGCAGGATGTGGATGCCGAACACGCTTCGGCGCAGCAGCCGGCGGGCGCGATATCCGTTCCGCCGCAACGGGTCCTGGTCGCCGCTCATGCGCCCCTCCCGGCCCCGGCCTGCCGCAGCCGCGCCAGCGTGGCGTCCCGGTCGGACTGGTATTTCAGAAGGTGCTTGTCCCCGGCCGCGGTGACAACCTGCACCGCCGAGCCGAGGCTGCGCAGGGTCGCTATCTCGGCCAGCCTCACCGCCCGGCCGCCCGGCCCCAGCAAGCGCCGGTCCGTCAGCAGCCAACGCACGGCCATTTCCTCGGATTCGAGATACCACGCGCGGATAGCAACCGCCGCCAGCCCGCCCACGGCGCCGGCCCAGACATGCGGGTTGCCGATGGCCCACAACACGGCCATGCCGCCCGCCATGGCAAGCGCGGACATCCATGCGTGATCGCGCCAATAGGTGGCGCGGTCCGGCGCGAACTCGGCCAGAACCGCCTCGCCCTCGTCCAGCGGGCGGTGCGCGTCGGCCGTCATGCGGACACCAGCAACAGGACGAGTGCAACGGCCAGCACGACCGCCACGATGACCAGCGGGACCACCCAGTTCCGCGGCCCGCGCAGCGCGCGGCCTGCGCTCTCGGCGGATACCTTGCCCGTCGCATCCCCCGAGGGCAACGGGGCGAAGGACACTGGCGGCCGCTCCTCCGAGAAGCTGGCAAGAAGCCGCAGCGGCGCGCGCGGCGTTAGCGTCTGCCCGGTACCGTGGAAGGCGCGCGAGGTAAGCACCATCACCGGGCCTGTTTGCGCGTCGAGGCGGGCGCGCATATCCGAAAGCTGATCCTCGGGGATGCCGTGCCCCTCCGAGAGATACCCCGAGAGGCCGAGCCCCTCCAGGTCGGATACGGGGAATACCTCTACATGCTCGGGGTCCAGCGTTTCCGCGCCGAGCGCCTCCTGAACCGGCCAGCGGCCATCGTGCCGCATGAACTCGTCGAGGCCCGCGGGCTCCAGGTCCACCGCGAAGACCCAGACACGTCCGCGTTCTCCCGCCTTGACCTCGATGCGCTCGCTCACGCCATCACCTCCCGCGCCGGGGCGCGCAAATTGCGCGCCAGCAGATCCATCGCCGCCATGCGCACCGCGACGCCCATCTCCACCTGGTCCTTGATGACGCTCCGGTTGATGTCATCTGCGATTTCACCGTCGATCTCGACGCCGCGGTTCATCGGCCCCGGATGCATCACGATGGCGTCCGGCTTTGCATGGGCCAGCTTGTCCGCGTCCAGACCGAAACGGAAATAGTATTCGCGCTCCGAGGGGATGAAACCGCCATCCATCCGCTCGCGCTGAAGCCTGAGCATCATCACCACGTCGACGTCGCGCAGCCCTTCCTCCATGTCCTGGTAGACCTCGACGCCGAACTCGCCGATGCCCGAGGGCATGAGCGTGGGCGGGCCGATCAGCCGGATGCGGTTTTCCATCTTGTGCAGCAACAGGATGTTGGACCGCGCCACGCGGCTGTGGGCGATATCACCGCAGATGGCGATGTTGAGCCGGTGCAGGCGCCCCTTGGCCCGCCGGATCGTCAGCGCGTCCAGCAACGCCTGCGTGGGGTGCTCGTGCCGCCCGTCACCCGCGTTCAGCACCGCGCAATTCACCTTCTGCGCCAGCAGGTCCACCGCGCCGGAATGGGGATGGCGCACCACCAGCAGGTCGGGGTGCATCGCGTTGAGGGTCAGAGCGGTGTCGATGAGCGTCTCGCCCTTCGTCAGGCTGCTCGCCTCCATCGCCATGCTCATGACATCGGCCCCCAGCCGCTTGCCCGCCAGCTCGAAACTGGCCTGCGTGCGGGTAGAGCTTTCGAAGAACATGTTGACTTGCGTCAGCCCGGCAAGCGCCTCGGTGTGCTTCATCGACGAGCGGTTGAGATCGACATACTGCCCGGCGAGGTCCAGAACCGTCGTGATGTCCGAGGGAGAGAGGGGCTCGATCCCCAGAAGGTGGGAGTGTGAAAAGCTCATCCGCCGCTCCGGTCCGCATCCGGGCCGGTTATAAGAAGCGCGGCGGAGCGGGGCAAGACGCCGTGAACCGCGGCCAGCGCGGCACGGGGCCGCCCCCGGCCGTCGGCTGTTCCAACCGCCGCACACAGGCTGTAGCTTGCGCAGCATGGAATCGGGTCTCGATCATCATGCCGCGCGGGCGCTGCTGGAATGGCAGATCGAACTCGGCGCAACCGACGCGATCGGCGACACGCCGCTCGATCGGTATGCCCTGTCCGACGCGCCGCCGAAACCGCCGGCCGCGCGCGGCACCGCGACGGTGGCCGACCCCCCCGCCCCGGCCGGCCCGGCGCCGGAGGTTCGGCACGACCCCGTCGCCGAGGCGAAGGAATCCGCCGGTGCGGCGCGGGATCTCGCCGGGTTGCGCGAGGCCATGGCCGCCTACACGCATTGCGAACTCAGGAAAGGGGCGCGCAACCTCGTCTTTGCCGATGGCATCCCGGCGGCGCGGGTCATGATCGTCGGCGAAGCCCCGGGCCGGGACGAGGACATTCAGGGCAAACCGTTCGTCGGGCGCGCGGGGCGCTTGCTGGATCTGATGCTGGCCGAGATCGGGCTGGCGCGCGACGCGGAGTCGGCCGAGAACGCTGTCTACATCACCAACGTCCTGCCCTGGCGCCCGCCCCAGAACCGCGACCCAAAGCCCGATGAGATCGCCATGCTGCTGCCATTCGTGGAACGGCATGTCGAACTTGCCGATCCCGACATCGTGGTGCTGATGGGAAATACCAGCTGCCAGGCCGCTCTCGGCCGTCGCGGGATAACGCGGCTGCGCGGCAGCTGGACCCATGCCTATGGCCGCCTCGCCCTGCCGATGTTCCATCCCGCGGGCCTGCTGCGCAACCCCCACAACAAGCGTTTCGCCTGGGCCGACCTGCTGGAACTCCGGGCGCGGCTGGAGGAAATGACATGAAGATACTCGCATTCTCGGACCTGCACATGGCGCGCGGGCGGGCGGCAGGGCTGGTGGAGGCCAGCCGGGCCGCCGATATCGTCATCGCGGCGGGAGACTTCTGCAACGCGCGGCAGGGGCTTTCGGACGCGATCGCGATGCTTGAGGGCATAGCCGCGCCCCTTGTGGCCGTGCCGGGAAACGCCGAGAGCTTCGACGAGCTGCAGGCGGCGGCCCGCCCGGGCATGACCGTGCTGCACGGGACCGGCACGGAAACCGCGGGCCTGCGCCTCTTCGGGCTCGGTTACGGCGTACCGGTCACGCCCTTCGGCGACTGGTCGTGTGACCTGACGGAGCAACAGGCGGCGAACATGCTGGCACGTTGCGACCATGCCGACATACTGATCCTGCATTCGCCGCCGAAAGGCGTGGCCGACATCACCTCTGCCGGCCAGTCCGTCGGATCGACCGCGATCCGCGATGCCATCGCGCGCATACAGCCACGATTGGCGCTATGCGGGCACATCCACGACAGCTGGGGCCGCGAGGGCATGATCGGCGGGGCGCGGGTGGTCAATCTCGGCCCGCATGGCCAATGGTTCGAGCTCGGCGCATGATCGACGCACTCACACTGGTTGCCTTTGTTCCCGCGGCGTTCGCGCTCAACCTGACACCGGGGGCGGACATGATGTTCTGCCTCGGGCAGGGGTTGCGTGCGGGACCCCGTGCGGCGGTCGCGGGCAGCGCGGGCATTGCGCTTGGCGTGATGGTGCATGTCGCGCTGGCCGGGCTGGGTCTGGGGGCCGCCATCGCGACGGTGCCGTGGCTGTTCGACGTGATCCGTTGGGCCGGGATCGCCTATCTGCTCTGGCTCGCCCTGCAGGCGCTGCGCCATGTGCCGCAGGCCGGCGGCACGCCGCCCGTGCGGCCCGCGCGCGCCTTTCGCGACGGGTTCGTCGTGAACCTTGCCAATCCAAAGGTCATCTTGTTCGTGCTGGCCTTCCTGCCCCAGTTCGTCGCGCCGTCACAGGGCAACGTGCTGTGGCAGTTCCTGCTGCTCGGCCTCGTGATTTCGGCGGGCGGGTTCGCCATCAACGCGCTGGTTGGCGTCTTCGCCGGCGGGCTCGGGCGGCGGCTGACCGGCTCGCCGACGTTCTCGCGCGGGGTCGGCTATGCCTGCGCGGCCATTTTCTCGGCGCTTGCCCTGCGCCTTGCCCTGATCGAGAGGAGTTGACACCCGAATGAGCCGAATCGACGAAAGCAAGGAATTCATCCCCGTCCGGATCGCGGTTCTGACCGTCAGCGACACGCGTGATGCCGCAGGGGACCGCTCGGGCAACGTGCTGGTGGACCGGATAGAGCGCGCGGGCCACATCCTGGCCGACAGGATGATCGTGCGCGACGAGTGCGACCAGATCACCGAGCAACTGCGCGAATGGGTGGCCAACCCGGAGGTGGATGTCGTCATCTCGACCGGCGGGACGGGCCTGACCGGCCGAGACGTCACGGTGGAGGCGCATCGCGCGGTCTACGAGAAAGAGATCGACGCCTTCGGCACCGTCTTTACCATGGTCTCGATGCAAAAGATCGGCACCAGCGCGGTGCAGTCGCGCGCCACCGGCGGCGTGGCGGGCGGCACGTATCTGTTTGCCCTCCCCGGCAGCCCGGGTGCCTGCAAGGATGCTTGGGACGAGATCCTGGAATTCCAGTTCGATTACCGTCACGCCCCGTGCAATTTCGTGGAAATCATGCCGCGGCTGGACGAGCATCAGAGGCGGAAATAGCCGGATGATACGCGCCCGCGCGCGCTTGGCTTTCCGGCCTCTTTCCCTACATTGGAATGACACCCGGACGTGCCGGGTTTCGAGAGGTTGCACCCCGGATGCGTTTTCTGCGCCAAAGCCTGACGGGCCTTTTCCTGCTGTCCCTGACGCTTGGATTGCTGGGATATGCCGGGAAACTCGTTTTCGACGCCGTTCAGGAGCGCATGGCCGAGGAACCGCGGGTTCCCGACCGGCGCGAGCGTATCTTTGCCGTCAGCGTGGTGGAGGCGCGCGAGCGCACGATCGCCCCGGTCCTGACCGCCTATGGCGAGATCCAGAGCCGGCGCACTCTGGAAATCCGCGCCCGGACAACCGGCACGCTGGTCGAGCTTGCCGACAGTTTCGAGGAGGGCGGCACGGTTGAAAAGGGCCAGCTTCTCGCCCGGGTGGACCCGGCGGATGCCGAGTTTGCCCTTGCCCGCGCAAAAAGCGAACTGACCGATTCCAAGGCGGAAAAACGAGAGGCACAGCGCGCACTGGAACTGGCCCGCGACGAGCTGGCTGCCGCCGAGGAACAGGCGGCGCTGCGGCAAAAGGCGTACCGGCGCCAGGCCGACCTGCAGGAACGCGGCGTGGGCACCGCGGCCGCGGTCGAGCAGGCCGAGCTGGCCGCGGCACAGGCGCGGCAGGCGGTGATCGCGCGACGGCAGGCGCTGGCCGTGGCCGAGGCCCGGGTTGACCAGGCCGAAACCCGCCTTGCCCGGTCGGAAATCGCGCTGGACGAAGCCGAGCGGCGGCTGGCGGATACCAGGATCATCGCCGAGTTCTCGGGCACGCTGAGCGATGTAACGATCGTCCAGGGGGGGCGCGTTTCTGCCAACGAACGGCTTGGCACGCTGGTTGACGGCAACTCGCTGGAGGTGTCCTTCCGCGTGTCCACGACGCAGTACAGCCGGCTGATCGACGGGTCGGGTAACCTGCTGCGGCTGCCCGTTACGGCGCGGCTTGACGCCCTGGGGCTGGATCTCGCGGCGAAGGGGGTCATCAGCCGCGAAGGCGCGGCGGTTGGAGAGGGCGCGACCGGCAGGCTGGTCTTTGCCCGGCTTTTCGAGGCCCCCGCCATGAAGCCCGGCGATTTCGTCACCGTAGAGGTCGAGGAGCCCCCGCTCGACCGCGTGGTGCGCCTGCCGGCGGCGGCACTCGGCCCCGACGGCACGGTGCTGGTGCTCGACGAGGACAACCGGCTGGCGGAGCAAGATGTGACGCTGGTGAGGCGGCAGGGCGACGACATCCTGGTGCGCGGGGAGGATCTGCCCGGCGCGCGGGTCGTGGCGGAGCGCACACCGCTTCTTGGCGCGGGAATCAAGGTGCGCCCGCTGGACCGCGAAGAGACCGCCCGTGACGTCCACGACAACACGCTGGAGCTGTCCGAGGATCGGCGCGCGCGGCTCAAGGCATTCGTGCAGGAAAACGCAGGCATGAGCGAGGCGGTCAAGACCCGCCTGCTCGGCGAGCTTGACCGCCCGCGCGTGCCCGCCCAGGTGGTCGAACGCCTGGAACGCCGGATGGGAGGCTGAGGCGATGGCCCGGCAGACCCCGCCGCGTGTCGCCGGCGTGCTGTCCTATTTCACCAGGCACCGGACGGCGGCGAACCTGCTGCTCGCGGTTCTCGTCATCCTTGGCCTCGCCGCGGCCCCCAAGATGCGCGCGCAGTTCTTTCCCGATGTGATCGTTGACAACGTTACCGTCTCGGTCGTCTGGGAGGGCGCCAGCGCCGAGGATGTCGACGAGGCCATAGTGCAGGTTCTGGAACCGGCACTTCTGGCGGTGGAAGGCGTGGAAAGCAGCTCTGCCACCAGCCGAGAGACCCGTGCGACCATCCGGCTGGAGTTCGAACCCGACTGGGACATGGGCCGCGCCGCCGATGACGTGCAGGCTGCCGTGGACGGCATCACCACCCTGCCGGAAGAGGCCGAAGAGCCGGAGGTGCGCCGCGGCGTATGGCGCGACCGGGTCACCGACGTGGTCATCACCGGCCCCGTGGGCACCGAGCAGCTCGGCCGTTTCGCAGACGAGCTTGTCACGCGGCTGTTCGACGCGGGGGTGACGCGCACGACGATCCGCGGCGTCGCCGCGCCCGAGACCATAGTCGAGGTGCCCTCGACCAATCTGATCGCCTATGACCTGACCATGGCCGAGATCGCCGCGACGGTCGGCGCCGAGGTCAGGACCGACCCGGCGGGCGATGTCGAGGGGGCCAACACGCGGGTGCGGACCGGGACCGCCAAGCGTGACGCGGATGATATCGCGGCCATTGTCCTGCGCTCCCGCCCCGACGGCACCAACCTGACGGTCGGCGACGTGGCGACTGTCCGGGTCGAGGGCGTGACGCGCAATCGCCAGTATTTCGTGGGCCAGAATCCTGCCATGTCGATCCGCGTCGACCGTTCGGCCCGCGGCGACGCGATCGCCATACAGCAAACCGTCGAGCAGGTCGCAAGCAAGCTGCAACGCACCCTGCCGGACGGGGTCGAGCTGTCACTGATCCGCACGCGGTCGGACTATATCTCGGGCCGGCTCGACGTTCTTACCGACAACGGGCTGACAGGTCTCGCGCTGGTGGTGGGGCTTTTGTTCCTGTTTCTCAACGCGCGCACCGCCTTCTGGGTTGCAGCGGGCATTCCCGTGGCGCTGCTCGCGGCGGTCGCTCTGATGTATGTGGGCGGGCTGACACTGAACATGATATCGCTCTTCGCCCTGATTATCACGCTGGGGATCGTCGTGGACGACGCCATCGTCGTGGGGGAACATGCCGACGCACGGATGCGCAAACTGGGCGAAGGCCCGGCCGACGCGGCCGAGCGCGCGGCGCACCGCATGGCGCTGCCGGTGTTCTCGGCCACGCTGACGACGCTGATCGCGTTCTTCGGCCTCGTGGCCATCGGGGGGCGTTTCGGCGACCTTATCATCGACATCCCCTTCACCGTGATCGCCGTGCTCGCGGCATCGCTGGTGGAGTGTTTCCTGATCCTGCCCAACCACATGGCGCACGCGCTGGCCCATTCGGGCCGCGAGCACTGGTACGACTGGCCCAGCCGGGTGGTGAACCGCGGCTTCGTGTGGCTGCGCGAGACGCTTTTCCGCCCATTCATCCGGATGGTCGTCGCGATGCGCTACCCGCTCGTTGCGGGAATCATGGCGTTGCTGGCCGGGCAGGCGGCGCTTTTCATCACGGGCGATGTGACCTGGCGTTTCTTCAACGCACCCGAACGCAGCAGCGTTACCGGCAACTTCATGATGGCGCCGGGCGCCACCCGTGCCGACAGCCTCGAGATGATGCGCGAGATGCAGCGCGCGACCGAGGACCTCGGCGCCGAGTACGAGGCGGAATACGGGCGCAACCCCCTGAAGTTCGTGCTGGCCGAGGTGGGCGGCAATGCCGGGCGCGGCCTGTCGGGCGCAGACATCAAGGACCCCGACCAGCTTGGCGGCATTTCGATCGAGTTGATCGAGGCGGACCTGCGGCCCTATTCCAGCTTCGCCTTCGTGACAGAATTGCAGGAGCGGGTCGAACCGCACCCGATGGCCGAAACGGTTAGTTTCCGCGGCTGGCGGTCCGGACCCGGTGGCGATGCTCTGGACGTGGAGTTCTTCGGCGCCAACGCCCCGACGCTCAAGAAAGCCTCGGAGGCGCTCAAGACGGCGCTGGCGCGCTTTCCCGAGGTCTCGGCCGTGGAGGACAACCTCGCCTACGACAAGGAAGAGCTGATCCTCGAACTGACACCGAAGGGGCAGGCGCTCGGCTTCAGCATCGACGGGCTGGGACGGGTGCTGCGCCACAGGCTGACGGGCATCGAGGCAGCGACCTATCCCGACGGCCCGCGCAGCGCCGCGGTGCGGGTGGAATTGCCCGAGGGAGAGCTCACCGCCGACTTCCTCCAGCGCATGCAGATGCGCACGCCGCAAGGCGCCTACGTGCCGCTGGCCGATATCGTCAGCGTCGACCGGCGCACCGGGTTTTCCACCGTGCGGCGCGAGAACGGCATCGCGCTCATCAACGTCACGGGCGAAATTTCGGAGGACGACCCGGCGCGCGCATCCGAGATCATGGAGGCGGTCGAGGAGGAAATCCTGCCGGGGATCGCCGCCCGGCAACAGGTGGAGTGGCGCCTGTCCGGCCTGTCGGAACAGGAGGACGCGTTCCTGTCCGACGCGCGCACCGGGCTGATCCTGACACTGGCGGGCATCTACCTTGTCCTTGCCTGGGTGTTCGCGAGCTGGTCGCGGCCGCTGGTGGTCATGGCGGTCATCCCCTTCGGCCTGATCGGGACGATCTACGGCCACTGGGTCTGGGACGTGCCCTTGTCGATGTTCACGGTCGTTGGGCTCTTGGGAATGACCGGTATCATCATCAACGACTCCATCGTTCTGGTGACCACGATCGACGAGCACGCCCGGCACCGCGGCGTCATGCCGGCCATCGTCGAGGGCGCGGCCGATCGCCTGCGGCCCGTCATGCTGACGACGGCGACCACCGTGCTTGGGCTTACGCCCCTGCTTTTCGAACAGTCGCAGCAGGCACAGTTCCTGAAGCCCACGGTCATCACGCTGGTCTATGGTCTCGGCTTCGGCATGGTCCTGGTTCTTCTGCTGGTGCCCGCCCTCATTGCCATACAGCACGACCTGCGCCGGCGCCGGCTCGCACTGCGCCGCATGCTGCGCGTCCGGCTGCGCCCGCTCCGCGCAGGGATGACGGCGGCGGTGGTGGTGCTGTTCGGCTGGCTGGCCTCGACACTGGGCACAACCGCCCTGACCGGCGCGCTGCCGCGCCCCATCGACGAAGCCTTGCCAGCGCGGATCGAGCAATCGCCCATGCTGACCGCCTTGGTCGTGTACATGGCCGGTTCACTGCTGCTGATCGTCGTCTTCGCCGCAACCGTGGCGGCTGCACGGTATCTCGGGCGGCGTCAGCCTGCCGGGCAGCCCTGAATCTCGACCGCTTTGCCCCCGCCCAGCACGGTCAGGCGGATACCGGAGCGATCAAGTGCAAAGGCACGACCCTCGACGTGGTACAGGCGTGTCTCGGCCACGATCCGCCCGCCGCGCCGCGCGCTGCGCGCCCTCGCCACCCAGATGTCCGGTGTTGCCACCTCGACCACCACCGTTTCGGTCGCCCCGCCGACACGCGGCATGTCGATTTCCGCGCGCAGGCCAAGCCCCTCCTCGGCCGGGGATAGCCTGCAGGCCACGCGCCGAACGCCGGCCTCCTCGGCGGAAAACGGGCGGCTTGCCATCGCCGCGGCAATCCGCGGGTCGGGCGCGCCTTGCCTTGCCGAAAGGTTGCCGGAAAGCTTCAGGGTGACCGGCACGCACACATCGCTGCACACGCCTATGTCGATCCTGCCCGACAGTTCGACCGGGCGCCCCGGGCGATCCGGCCTCACCCGCAGCGGCAGCACCACCGCGTCCGCGTAGCCGATCGCCTGTGCATTGCCCTGCTGGATTACCTTCGGCGTGGGCCAGATAACCTCGACCCCTTCAAGGTTGCGCGACCGCCGCCAGTCGAATGACGGTGGAATTCCGGCCGGGCCGGGGGCACGCCAATACGTCTTCCACCCGTTGCGCAGGATGATTTCGATCCCCGCCATGTGCGCGCCATCGGCCAGCCGCCAGCCAGGCAGGAGGCGCGCGTTCACGATCTCGTCGACCGTCTGGGCGCGCACCGGCGAGGCAAGCACGAAAGAAACCAGCAGAAAATATGCCATGCAACGGATCATGCATCCCAAATGGACCATAGCAGCGGCGATGCCAACTCACTTTCGAGCGAGAAATCGCCGCGGCGGCGTGATCGGCGGCTTGCACTGTGGCGTCGCAACCCCCATCCTCGGGTAGAACGCCACAAACGGAGAGGCCCGTGCCGGAGATCGACCTGAACGGAAAACTGCTGATCGCCATGCCGGAAATGGGCGATCCGCGTTTTGCGTACTCGGTAATCTTCATCTGCGCCCATTCCGAAGAGGGCTCCATGGGCCTGGTGGTCAACAAGCCGACCGACGATGTGCGGTTGTCCGACCTGCTGGACCAACTCGAAATCTCCAAGAGCGAGGACATGCGCGACCTTCCGGTACATTTCGGCGGGCCCGTTGAACACGGCCGCGGCTTTGTTCTGCATGATTACGGCTATCACTCCTCCATCTCGACGCTGGACGTGACGGACGCCTTTGCCATGACCGCGACGCTGGATATTCTCGAGGACCTTGCCCAGGGGCGCGGGCCGGGCCAGGCGATTATCGCCCTTGGCTATGCCGGCTGGGGGCCCGGGCAGATCGAGAGCGAGATCGCGCAGAACGCGTGGCTGACCTGCGATGCCGACCCCGCGCTCGTTTTCGACACCGCGGACGCGGAGAAGTGGGAAGCCGCGCTGAAAAAGCTGGGCATCAGCGCGCTCACTCTGTCGGGCGCGGCAGGCCGGGCCTAGCGCGGCGCAGCCCCTTCAAACGACCGGGCCCATAATCGACCCTTTGCCCGGCTCAGCCGATCAGGGCGTTGACATGCGCCGCCACGCTGCGCGCCAGCGGGCCGGGTTCGTACCCCCCTTCCAGCATCGACAGGATGCGTCCCTGCGCATGGGCTTGCGCGACGCCCACCAGCTCTTTCGTCAGCCAGCGATAATCATCTTCCGTCAACGCAAGGCCCGACATGTCGTCCAGAAGATGCGCGTCGAACCCCGCCGAGAGGAACAGCATTTCGGGACGGAAGCGGTTGAGCGCCGGCAACCAGTGGTCGCGGATCGCCTCCCGGAAGGCATCGCCGCCCGTCCCCGCCGGCAGGGGTACGTCCACGAGGTTGGTGGAATCGCTCGCATGACCCGTGAAGGGGTAGAACGGGTGCTGGAAGGCCGAGCAGAACAGGATGCGCTCGTCGGAGTGGAATATCTCCTCGGTGCCGTTGCCGTGGTGGACATCGAAATCCAGCACCGCGATCCGGTTCAGCCCGTGTTCGGCCAGCGCGTGCGCGGCCGCCACGGCGACGTTGTTGAACAGGCAGAACCCCATGGCCGCGCCCCGGGTCGCGTGGTGCCCGGGCGGCCGCACCGCGCAGAAGACGGGGTTGGCCTCGCCGCGCATGATCAGGTCGGTCCCCATCACCCCGGCACCGGCGGCGTGCAGCGCGGCCCCCAGCGTGCCGGGAGACATCACCGTGTCGCCGTCGATCTCGACGCTATCGCCCGGCCCCGGCGCGCTGTCGAAGATCCGCGCGACATAGGCGGGGTCATGGGCGCGCCGCAGTTGCGCAAGCGTGACCTCTGGGGCGTCGTAATGGCGCAGCACGTAGTCCAGCCCGGACATGATGAGCTGGTTGTTGATGGCATCCAGCCGCTCGGGCGTGTCGGGGTGCATCGGGCCGGCGTCATGGTCTCGGCACGCGGGATGGGAGATGAAACCGAGCATGGCGGACCTTTCCTAGAGCCAGCGTTCTATGATCATGCAGTCGCGGTCGTCGGGGTCCGGCGTGACGGTGAAGCCCAGCTCCTCCATCAGGGTCAGCATGGGGGTGTTGTCGCGAAGGACCGCACCCTCGATCTTGTCGAGCCCGTGGTCGCGCGCAGCATGGAAAAGCGCCTTCATCAGGCGGGTGCCGATCCCCTGCCCCTGCAGCTTGTCCGACACGACGATGGCGAACTCGCAGCTGGTGTTGTCGGGATTGATGGAATAGCGCGCCACCCCGTGCTGCTCGGCATTCTCGCCCTCGCCCACCACGGCGATCAGCGCCATCTCGCGGCGATAGTCGATCTGGGTGAAACGCGCCAGCATCTCGTCGGACAGCTCGTTCACCGTACCCATGAACCGGAAATGCTTGGCCTCGGGCGACAAATCGCGCACGAAGGCAGCCTCGGACTCGGCATCCTCGGGCCGGATCGGGCGAATGGTGAGCGGCGTGCCATCCGACAGGAAATCGCGCCGGACAAGCTGCCGCGGATAGGGGTGGATCGCCACGTGGTCATACGGCCCGTCCTTGGCCGGCGGGCGCGCGAGGCGGATGCGCGCATCCACCGCCAGCACGCCGCCGGGCCCGGCCACGAGCGGGTTGATATCGAGCTCGGTGATCTCGGGCAGCTCGCACACCATGTCCGATATGCGCAGCAGCACGTCGATGATCTGGTCGCGGTCTACGGCGGGGCGGTCCCGGAAGGCATCGAGCAGCCGCGCGACCCGGGTGCGGTTGATCAGCCGGTTCGCCAGCACCTCGTTGAGGGGCGGCAGCGACACGGCGTTGTCCTGCAGCACCTCGACCATGGTACCGCCCGCCCCGAACAGGATCGCCGGGCCGAACACGGGGTCGCGGCTGACCCCGACGAGCAGTTCGCGCGCGTCGTCGACCCGCGCCATCGCCTCGACGGTCACACCCTTGACATGCGCATCCGGTCGCAGGCGCCCCGCGGCAGACGTGATTTCCTGCACCGCGTGCTTCACCTCGGCGGCTGAACTGACGTCAAGCCGAACACCGCCCACGTCGGACTTGTGCGGGATCTGGGGCGAGTTGATCTTGATCGCCACCGGGTATCCCACCGTCTCGGCCGCGATCAGCGCGTCGTTGGCCGTGGCCGCCTCGATGGTGATGTTGATGGGCACGTGGAAGGCGCGCAACAGTGCCTTGGACTCGATGTCCGACAACATGTACCGATGATCGGCCAGAGCGCCGCGCAGGATCATCCGCGCGCCGTCGAGATCGGGCGGCTTGTCGTCATGCATCGGCCCCGGCACCTCGCGGGCCAGCCTCCTGTGCCGTTCGTGCTGCGCGAGGTAGGAAAACGCCTCGACCGCGCGCTCGGGGGTGGTGAAATCCGGTATGCCGGAGGACGACAGCAGCGTGCGCCCCTCGGTCACCGCGGTCTCGCCCATCCAGCAGGCAAGCACGGGTTTCTGGCCACGCTCGGGAATCGCGTCGATCACGGCCTGCGCCGCGGCGGTCGCGTCGGTCATGGCCTGCGGCGTCAGCATCACCAGCACGCCGTCGAAATTGGGTTCGTCAAGCGCCGCGCTCACCGCGGCTTTGAACTGGTCCGGCGTCGCATCGCCCAGTATGTCAACCGGGTTGGCCCGCGACCAGTAGGGCGGCAACGCGTCGTCCAGCGTCTTGAGCGTCTTCTCGGAGGGTGCGGCCAGCTCGACATCGAGGTCCCCGGCCCGGTCTGCCGCCAGCACGCCGGCGCCGCCCCCGTTGGTGATGATACCAAGCCGGTTGCCGCGTGCCCGCTTGCCCGGCGACAGGATCTCTGCCGCCGCGAAGAGTTCGCCGAAAGTGCGCGCGCGCACCGCCCCCGCCCGCGCCAGCGCGGCGTCGAACACCGCGTCATTTCCGATCATCGCGCCGGTATGGGTATGCGCCGCGTCGGAACTGGCGATGTGCCGGCCGGCCTTTAGAACGATCACGGGCTTGCTGCGCGCCGCGCCGCGCAACGCCGACAGGAAGGAGGGCGCATCGCGCACCCCTTCGACATAGAGCAGGATCGCCGATGTCTTGGGATCGTTGGCGAGGAAATGCAGCACATCCCCGAAATCCACGTCCAGCGAATTGCCGAGCGAAACCAGCGCGGAAAAGCCCAAGTGGTGCGGCGAAGCCCAGTCCGAGATGGCCGAGCACAGCGCGCCCGATTGCGACACGAGCGCCAGCCGCCCCTCGGGCGTTTGCGAGCGCAGGAACGTCGCGTCCAGCCCGATCCATGGCCGCACCAGCCCGACACAGTTGGGCCCCATGAAACGCACACCGGCGCGGCGTGCGGCGTCGGTCAGCTTGCGCGCGTTGTCCGAGCCCGGCCCGCCGCCCTCGCCGAAACCGGCTGACAGCACTATGGCATTCGTGGTGCCCGCATAACCGCATTGGCGGATGATGTCGGGGACCGTGGATGCCGGTGTGGCGATCACGGCAAGGTCCACCGGCTTGGAAATGTGCGACAGGTCGGGCACGCACGGCACGCCGTCGACGGTGTCATACTTGGGGTTTACCGCGTACAGCTCGCCCTCGTAGCCGGTACGGCGGATATTGGCGAAAACGCGCCCGCCGACCGAGCCGGGGCTGTCGGAGGCGCCGAAAACGGCCACCGAGGCCGGGTTCATCATCGGGGTGAGCGGACTGTCATCCATCGCGCGTCTCCGTTTACGGGTCATCCACGGGACATGTCTACCCATATTACCTTGACAGCTGCGCGACAGCAGCCCCCGCGGCGCAGCCATCGCCGCGGGCGGGCTCAGATGCATTGACTTGGATCAAACGGCGGACATCTCCGTACCTAGTCACGCCCGGCACGCCCGTAATACAGCGACAATCGCTCCGCCTCCACACCTGGCGAACACGGTCGTCGAATCATTGCTAAGCTCCCTGCCCGCCGTCACACTACACACGAGAGGTGATCAAGGGAGCCGCATTATCATGGATTGCCGCGTGCTCAGAAACCTGATGCTGAAATCCAATGGTCGGCTGGGATGCGACGACAGTGACGGCTATTCCATCGACCTCGCCGACATTCCTCCGCGGCGAAAGTGGAGCGCCAGGGCCGCATTTAACCAGCCCGTTTACGCCCATGTCCGCAGATCATTCGCGAACGGTGTCATCCCTTGGCCCGGAACCTGCGAAACGTGCGACCTTTACGCGCCGGGCAAGCGCGTCAGTGATACGCTGGATCATACCGTCACGATCCAGGTCGAGCCGACACTGGCCTGCAGCCTGAGATGTCCGAGTTGCCTGCGGGGTACGGAGATAAGGCGCCGCGCGGCTGACACCTTTTACCTAGACCCGGACGTCTTTCGCCAATGCTTGTCGGGTCTGGCCAAAGATGGGATCAGCGTCACCGAAATCCAGTACATCGGCTGGGGCGAGCCCCTCGATCATCCTGACTTCGCGGATCTTGTGCGTACGGCCCGCGCAATTCACCCGCAGGCAGAACAGCTTGTGCATACGAACGGGAATTTCGACTTCGCGTCCGTTGTTGCCGACGCACCACTTGACGCCGTCGTGGTCTCCGCGGATGGCGCGACGCCGGCGAGCTATCCCAAGTACCGCCGCGGGGGCGACTGGACAACTGTCTTGACGTTCATTCGTGACGCGAAAGCCCAACGTCCGGATATCCGGCTTGAATGGAAGTATATCCTTTTCGATTTCAACGACAGCGTCGAGGAAACGGATCACGCCCAGCGCCTCGCCGACGATCTCGGAGTGGACAGTCTGTTGTTTGTGATGACGAACTCCAAGAAGCGCTCGGAGCGCTACACTGCGAAAACTTTCCAAGAATTCCCCTTGAAAAGCCCCCGCGCTATGATCTCTCCCGCCGCCGCGCTCCAGCGGAAGACACGGGAGGCCGGCATCACCTATCCGCAGGGGCGGGCGAGACACATCAGCGATGGCATGATCTTCGTCGACCGGGCGTTCTGGACAAATGCGGGCCTTCTGGAGATTGAGGGTTGGGCCGTCACCGCGGCGCAACATCCCGCCCGCGACCTCGCATGCAGCATCGACGGCGGGCCAACATTCAGGCCTGGACGTGCCTTGACGCGCAGCGATGTCGTGGAAGTGTTTCCGACCGTGCAGGATCCCGACTGCGGCTTCCGGTTTCGAATTCCGGTCAATTCCCCGGCGGAGCAGATGCGCGTGACTCTCTTCCAGAAACCACCGACGGGGGAGGATTACGGGCCTTCTGTGGATGTCGTCTTGACCCCGACGGATCAACCCGAATCGTAACGATACTCCGCTACCAGCCCGCGGCCGGTGCGGCTGTCCGACCTCCCTCGAGGTAGGTTCCCGGCCTGATCCAGCGAGAAACACTGGAGAGCGAGATATTAAGACGCCCGCAGAATCCGATCGCTCACAAGCACAGGCGCCGCCACACAACCACGCGACCAAAAAAACTTGTCCGATAAATGTGCCGGATCGTTGGTAGCGGAGGAGGGACTTGAACCCCCGACACATGGATTATGATTCCACTGCTCTAACCGACTGAGCTACTCCGCCAGACCGGGGCGCTAGCTAAGCCAAGCCGCGCGCCCCGTCAAGTCGGAAATCGCGCGTCTCAGCCGCTTGGCAGAAGTGCCTCGATCGGGTCCGTGAGCACGCGCGATTCGGGCCGCGCGGCAGACCCCCAAGTGCCGGCCACGCTGCCATCCGGCGCGATCAGAACCTTGTTGAAGTTCCAGGAGGGTGACCAGCCCTCCTCGCGGGCAAGCCATTGATAGAAAGGGTGCGCGTCGTTCCCCCTGACGGAGGTGATCGTCGTCATGGGCAGATCGAGGTCGAAGTTCAGCTCACAGAACTCCTTGACCTTTTCGTCGCTTGACAACTCCTGCCGGAAATCCTGCGACGGCACGGCCAAGACCACCAGCCCCCGGTCGCGGTAGCGGTCATAAAGCGCCTGAAGCCCGTCATATTGCGGGGTAAAGGCGCAGCGCGAGGCGGTATTGACGACCAGCACGGGCTGGCCGGCCCACTCCGACAGGGACAGCGTGCCACCGTCGATCGAGTCGAAACGCCAGTCGCGCCCGGTCGAAAACGCGGCGGTCGCCACAAGCGCCGCCGCAAGCAGAACGGCAAAGCCAAGCGCGACGGGACGGGCAAGAACAGGCTGCGGCATGATCGCGGTCCTCCGTTTGCTTAGCGTCGAAGGTAGGCTGCCGGCCGGAGCTGTCCACTGTCACCTTGTGATCGCCGCGCGGCTGGCGCAGGGTGGCGGCATGAACGCCCGATTTGCAGACGCGCTCGCAGCGATTACAGGCCCCCGTTACGTGCTGACCGGCGATACCGCCGACCCATGGTCACGGGACTGGTCGGGCATGGCGCGCTGGACGCCCCGCGCCGTCGTGCGACCCGCCAGCGCCGAGGAGGTCTCCGAGGTGCTCAAGCTGGCCAATGCGCAGGGCGTACCGGTCGTGCCCGTTTCGGGCAATACGGGGCTGACCAAGGGCAGCCATGCCGAGGGTGCGGTGATGCTCTCGCTCGACCGCATGTCGGCCATTCGCGAGGTGAACCCGCACGCGCGAACGGCGGTGGTCGAGGCCGGGGTGATCCTGTCCGCCCTGCACGACGCGGCAGAGGCCCGTGACATGATCTTTCCGCTCAGCTTCGGCGCGCGTGGGTCGGCCATGATCGGCGGGTGTCTATCGACCAACGCGGGCGGATCGAACGTTGTCCGTTATGGCAACGCGCGGCAGCTCTGCCTCGGGATCGAGGCGGTCACGGCTGAAGGCGAGATCGTCAACCTCATGAGCGCGCTTCACAAGGACAACTCGGGCTACGACCTGCGTGATCTCATGATCGGGGCAGAAGGCACTCTCGGGGTTATCACCGCGGCGGTGGTCAAGCTGTTCCCCAAGCCGCGGGCCCATGCGACCGCGATGGTGGCCGCGCCCAGCGTGGACCGCGCGCTGGACCTGCTGCACGCGCTGCAGGCAGAGACGGGCGGCGCGGTGGAAGCGTTCGAATACATGCCGGGCAGCTACATGGACGCCTATCTCGACCGCTTTCCCGACGCACGTCCGCCTTTCGCAAGGAGATACGAGGTGAACATTCTCGTCGAGGTCGGCGCGCTCGGCCGACGCGATGCCGAGCCGGAACCCGACGGCACGGTGCCCGTTGCCGCGAACCTCGAGGGGGTGCTGGGACAGCTTTACGAGACCGGGGCCGTGCTGGACGCGGTGGTCGCCAAGTCGGACGCCGAACGGGCGGAGATGTGGGCCCGGCGCGAGGCGGCGGCAGAGGTGTCGCGCCTGCGCGCGCCGCTCATCGACAACGACATTGCCGTACCGATCGACCGCATGTCGGCGCTGCTGGACCGAACGGCCGCGCGGGCCCGCGCGCTCGACCCGGGAATCCGCTTCATGCACGTCGCGCATCTTGGCGATGGCAACCTGCACTTCGCCGCCTGGCCCGAAACCGACGATCCCGACATCCACCGCGCCATCGGCGAGGCGGTCGAGGAGGAAACCATCGCGCTTGGCGGATCGTTCTCCGCCGAGCACGGGATCGGCCTGTCAAAGCTGTCGGCGATGCGCCGGCACAAGGACGGCGCGGCGCTGAACATGATGCGCCGGATCAAGCGGGCGCTGGACCCCAACGACATCATGAACCCGGGAAAGGTGCTGCCCTGACGCTCATCAGCCCTTGCGGGCTTCTTCGCGAGGAAAGCCGCGCAAGGGCTTGACGAGCCTCCGGTCAATGCGGCCAGTCAAAGAAATTCGGCCCCGCCTGAGCGCGCAGCTTGCCGGCCATCTGGCGGCCCAGCTCGGCCCCGTCCTCGACCGGCGCACTGGCATCGTCGCTCAGGCATTCGCTGCCATCTGGGCGCAGGATCTCGCCACGCAGGCGCAGCGTTCCCCCGTCGAGTTCGGCCAACCCGCCGATCGGGGTTTCGCAGGATCCGTCAAGCGCGGCGAGGAAAGCACGCTCGGCCGCAAGGCGCTGGCCGGTTACGTGATCGTGGATCGCGGCCAGCATGTCGGCCACGCGGGTATCCGTCTCGCGCCGCTCGATCCCGATGGCGCCCTGCGCCACGGCGGGCAGCATTTCCTCCGGCGGCACCGGCCCGCGCGCCACGTCGCCCCGGCCGAGGCGGTTCAGACCGGCCATGGCCAGGAAGGTGCAGGCCGCCACGCCCTCGTCGAGCTTGCGCAGGCGGGTCTGGACGTTGCCGCGGAATTCCACCACCTCGAGATGCGGGAACCTGACCAGCACCTGTGCCCGGCGCCGCAGCGACGACGTGCCGACACGCGCCCCGTCGGGCAGCGCGCCGAGCCCGTGGGCACCCGGCGACACGAAGGCATCCCGCACGTCCTCGCGCGGGAGGTACGTATCCAGCGTCAGCCCCTCCGGCTGCGCCACCGGCATGTCCTTCATCGAGTGCACGGCGATATCGATCCGGCCCGCCAGAAGCGCCTCCTCGATCTCGCGGACGAAAAGCCCCTTGCCACCCAGCTGTTTCAGGGGCGTGTCCGAGGCGATCATCGCCCGGTCATCGCCGGTGGTCTTGATCACGACGATCTTGAACGCATCCTGCGGCAGGTCGAAAGCCGCCGCCAGGCGGTCGCGCGTCTCGTGCGCCTGTGCAAGCGCCAGAGGCGAGCCGCGCGTGCCGATCTTGAACGGGGCCGAGGGCGTGGGCAGATCCTTTGTCATGCCGATGGTCTAGACCCGCGCGCGGCGGCTGGCAAGCACTGCTGCTTGACATTGCCCCGCCGGGGGGTGACCACGTTCGAAACGGAGGGATGGATGGCCGAGAAAAAGACGATCATGAGGGCCCTGGCAGGCGAAGCGCAGGACGTGCCGCCCGTCTGGATGATGCGGCAGGCCGGGCGTTACCTGCCGGAATACCGCGCCACCCGCGCGGAGGCCGGCGACTTTCTCTCGCTTTGCTACAACAGCGACCTGGCCACCGAGGTAACGCTGCAGCCAATTCGCCGCTACGGCTTTGACGCGGCCATTCTCTTCGCCGACATCCTGCTGGTGCCGCAGGCGCTCGGGGTCGATCTCTGGTTCGTCACCGGCGAGGGGCCGCGAATGTCGACGGTCACGGAACAGGCACAGTTCGACGCTCTGAAACCGGCCCACGACATCCACGAAACGCTTGCCCCCGTCTACCAGACGGTGCGCAACCTGTCCGGCGCATTGCCAAGCGATGTCACGCTGATCGGCTTTGCCGGGGCGCCATGGACGGTGGCCACATACATGATCGCCGGGCAGGGCACACCCGACCAGGGCCCGGCGCACGCGCTCAAGGCCGAGAACCGCGCGCTTTTCGACGCGCTGATGGAGCGGCTGACCGAGGCCACGATCGAATACCTTTCGGCGCAGATCACCGCCGGGGCCGAGGTCGTCAAGGTGTTCGACAGCTGGGCGGGATCGCTCAAGGGAGAGGATTTCGACCGCTACGCCATCGCCCCCGCCAGGCGGATAATCTCCGAACTCAAGTCCCGGCACGGGAACATACCGGTCATCGCCTTTCCACGGCAGGCGGGTGAGAAATACATCGGTTTCCATGCCGCGACCGGGGCCGACTGCGTGGCTCTGGACGATTCGGTCAGCCCCGAATGGGCGGCAGAGCACGTGCAGGTCTCTGGCTGCGTGCAGGGCAACCTCGCCTCGTCCCACATGGTGACAGGCGGCGAGGCGCTGGTCAGGCAAACGCGGCGCATCGTCGAGGCGCTCCGCGATGGTCCGCACATATTCAACCTCGGCCACGGCATCACCCCGGATGCCGATCCCGACAACGTACAGCTCATGATCGACACGATCCGGGGCAACTGACCTCCGCTGCCCGATTGCGACATGGGCGCATGTCGCAACCGGGCGCGCGTCCGCCGCGGTTGACGGGCCACCCTTGCCCAACGGGCTGAGGGAGGCGGCCATGAACACCCACTACCGCGATACGCGCAAGATCGATCCAACGCGCGGCGCCACGCTTGGCGACAACACGCCCAACGACGCCGACCGCGTCGAGATCGGGCCGACGCAGCTGGCCTTCGGAGAATGGGCCGACGCCGGGCTGGAGCTGCCCGACCTGCAGGCGATGCGCCGCTACCGGTGGCAGAGACTGACACGGGCCATCGTCGCCCGGGACTATGCCGGGCTGCTGGTGTTCGATCCCCTGAACATCCGTTACGCCACGGACTCCACCAACATGCAGCTGTGGAACACGCACAACCCGTTCCGCGCGGTGCTGATTTGCGCCGATGGCTACATGGTGATCTGGGACTACAGGAATTCGCCTTTCCTGAGCACGTTCAACCCGCTCGTGCGTGAACAGCGCTCCGGCGCGGACCTGTTCTATTTCGACAGGGGCGACAGGATCGACGTGGCCGCGGACGTGTTCGCCAACGAAGTGCGCGCACTGCTGGAGGAACACGCGCCGGGCAATCGCCGGCTCGCGGTGGACAAGCCGATGGTTCACGGCCTGCGCGCGCTGGAAGCGCAGGGTCTGGAAGTCATGGAGGGCGAGGAGGTGACCGAGAAGGCGCGCAGCGTGAAGGGCCCCGACGAGATCCGCGCGATGCGATGCGCCGCGCACGCCTGCGAGATCTCGGTGGCATCGATGGAGGCCTTCGCGCGCACCAACGTGCCCGCGGGCCGGACATCGGAGGACGACATCTGGGCGGTGCTGCACGCCGAGAACATCAAGCGCGGGGGAGAATGGATCGAGACCCGGTTGCTGGCGTCCGGTCCGCGCACGAACCCGTGGTTCCAGGAATGCGGGCCGCGCATCGTTGGAAACAATGAAATCGTGGCCTTCGACACCGATCTGATCGGCAGCTACGGCATCTGCGTGGATATCAGCAGAACCTGGTGGATCGGGGACAGCGCACCGCGCCCGGACATGGTTTATGCCATGCAGCACGCGCATGAACATATCATGACCAACATGGAAATGCTGAAACCCGGCGTCATGATCCCCGAGCTTTCGGCCAATACCCATGTGCTCGACGACCGGTTCCAGAAGCAGAAATACGGCTGCCTGATGCATGGCGTGGGGCTGTGCGACGAATGGCCCCTCGTCGCCTATCCCGACCATGCCGTGGCGGGCGCCTACGACTACCCGCTGGAGCCGGGAATGGTGCTGTGCGTCGAGGCGCTGGTCGGCGCGGAAGGCGGCGATTTCTCGATCAAGCTGGAAGACCAGGTTCTGATCACCGAGGACGGGCACGAGAACCTGACCACCTATCCCTTCGACCCCGCGCTGATGGGCGAGGTCTGAAGCCGCGGACCGGGCGGGGCGTCAGGGCCGCTGCCTTGTCCGGCGGGCCCGGCAGACGTGACGCGGTCGCGCCCTTGCAGCTTGGCCGCGTAGAGCGCCGCGTCGGCGCGGGCGATGCCCGCCTCCAACTCCGCGGATCCTGCCAGCACCGCGACGCCGAAACTGGCGGTGATCTGCACGCTCTCGCCTTCCACGATCACGGGCGCCTCGCGCAACCGGGCCCGCAGCCGTTCCGCGACCTTCAACCCGGTCTCGAGCGGCACGCCCGGCAGGACGATGACGAATTCCTCGCCCCCGAACCGCGCGACCAGATCCTCGGCGCGACAGTTGCGCATCAGCGTTCCGGCCACTTGCCGCAGCACCATGTCACCGGCCATGTGACCGAACCGGTCGTTGATCGCCTTGAAATGGTCGAGATCGGCAACGATCAGCGTGATCGGACCGGGGCCAAGCCTGGCGCCGCGCTCTTGGAAGCTGCGACGGCTGAAAGCTCCGGTCAGCGGGTCGTGCCGGACCGCGTGTTCGAGGTCGAGTGCAAGGCGGTGCGCCTGCCGCAACTTGAGCCCGGCAAGCAGGGACGCCGGCGCCGCAAGGGACAGCACGATGACCGCCCCCGCGAAGCGGATCTCCTCGGCCAGCTCCGGCGGCAGAAAAACGACCTGCAGCCAAAGATTGCCGACGAGGATCACGGCCGTCGTCATGACAGAGAATGCCCGCACGTCCCCCAGGGTTTCAAGGCGCAGCTGCATGAGCCGGTTCCCTCCGCTGGTCTGCGCGCGAGTCTCGCGGCCAGACGTTAACTGTCCGGAAAGCCAACCGGACGAAACCGCCGGGATTTTAGGCAGCTTTTCAGTATCTCATTCCGGCATGGGGTGAACGCGCGCAAACAGGCCGCGGTGATCGCCGCCAAGCCACGGCCGCGCCTGCACCCGGCCGCCGCCCGGCGCCAGCACGTGATCGATGGCAAGCGGCACCGGCCCGAGCCGAAAGCTGGTTCGCGCGGGCTGTGCGCGGCGCGACCCGCTGGCCAGCGCCGCCACGCGCAAGGCATGAGACCACGGGATCATGTTGAAATCACCGCCGATGACGCGTTGCCCCGGCACGCCGGGAAGCTCGTGTCGCAGGACGTCGATCTGCGCACGCTGCGTCCCGGGCCAGGGATGGGCCAGGTGCAGCGAAACCGCCCAGACGGCACCCTGCGCCGTCATGACCCGCATGGCGGCCAAGGCAACCGACTCCCCGCAGACCGGCTGGCCAACGGCGGGAAGGCGGCTCAGCACGGCCAGACCGCTGTTGGGGGTATACCGGCACAGATGCTGGGCCGGGTAAGCCTCCCATAGCCTGTCGAGCAAAGCCTCGTTGCCGAGCGACACCTCCTGCAGGGTCACGATATCCGGCCCCGTTGCCAGGATGTCGCGGGCGATCTCGTCGATGCGGGCATCGCGGAAATGCATGTTCTTCTGGTAGACGGTGAGCGGCCCCGGCGCGGCGCGCGGCAGCTTGTGCCAGCCGACGGTGACAATGCCGGCCAGGAACCCCGCCCCGAGCGCGAGCGCGGGCACCCGGGCGGGCCGCGCAAGCGGCAACAGCAGCAGCCCCGTCGCGGCGATCGCCAACCGAAAGACCGCGAGGCTGTCGCCGAGCGGGTGCAGCGCGCCGGCGAAGCTGCCCAGCAACGCGGCGAACGCCGCGGCGACCGCAATGCGCGCAATTCCCTTCACCGGCTTCACCTCGGCGTGACCGCATCATGACAGGGCTGGCAGACCCTGCCCACACTTCCTAACCTTCGGGGCACGTCAGGAAAAGGAGGCTGCATGCCGACCGAGAAAGTCACCTTCACCGGCCATGCCGGCCACGAGCTGGCCGCGCGGCTCGACCTGCCCGACGGCCCCGTGCTGGCCACCGCGCTTTTCGCCCATTGTTTCACGTGTTCCAAGGACATTCCCGCCGCGCGCCGGATCGCGGCCCGGCTGGCCGGGGCGGGCATCGCGGTGCTGCGGTTCGATTTCACGGGGCTGGGCCATTCCGGCGGCGAGTTCGAGAACACCTCGTTTTCCACCAATATCGAGGACCTCGCGCTGGCCGCGCAGACGCTGGCCACCCGTGACATGGCGCCGTCGCTGCTGATCGGTCACAGCCTTGGCGGGGCCGCGGTGCTGGCCGCTGCGCGGCGCATCGGCAGCGCGCGGGCCGTGGTCACCATCGGCGCACCGTTCGACCCCGGCCACGTCACCCGCAATTTCGACGGTGCGCTCGAGCGGATCGAGACCGACGGCACCGCCGAGGTCATGCTCGGCGGGCGGCCTGTGCGCATCGGCAAGGAGTTCGTCGACAGCGTTCGCGCCGAGCGGCTGGAGGACGAGATCGCCGGATTGCGGCGCGCGCTGCTGGTGCTGCACGCCCCCCGGGACGAGATCGTGGGGATCGACAACGCGTCGGAAATCTTCAGGGCTGCCAAGCACCCCAAGAGCTTTGTCACGCTGGATGACGCCGACCACCTGATCACCGACCCCGCGGATGCCGAGTACGCGGCCGAGGTGATCGCGGCCTGGGCCACGCGTTACCTGGATCTGTCGCCCCCCGCCCCGCCGCCCGGCGCGCCGGAGGGCGTCGTGCGCGTGACCGAGGCCGACGCGGACGGCTTCCTGCAAGACGTCAATGCCGGTCCGAAACACCACCTGCTCGCCGACGAGCCCGAGGCGTATGGCGGCACCGACCGCGGGCTTTCGCCCTACGGGTTCCTGTCCGCGGGGCTGGGCGCCTGCACCTCCATGACGATCCGGATGTATGCCCGCCGCAAGGGCTGGCCGCTGACCGGGGTGAGCGTGGACGTCAGCCACGACAAGGTGCACGCCCAGGACGCAGAACGGCAGGACGCCAAGGCGGACCGTTTCCGCCGGCTGATCCGGCTGGAGGGCGATCTGTCGAGTGAGCAGCGGCAGAAACTGCTGGAGATCGCCGACAAGTGCCCCGTGCACCGCACGCTGGAACGCAGTTCGCATGTGGAAACGGAACTGGCATGAAGCGGTCGCGTGACTAGGTTGCGGTACAGGCGGCAGGCCGCGCGCCGGGTCTTGTGCCGGCGGCGCAAATCCGGTTGAAGGAATCGACGAACACGAAGGGGACGGGCATGACCACTTGGATCACGGTGTGCGACACCTGCAAGCGCGACGACTGGGACGAGGCGACCCATGATCGCCCGCACGGGGTGGACATGGCCGAACTGGTCGAGCGGCACGCCGCCGGGCGCGACGTGCGCACGCGGCGCGTCTCGTGCCTGATGGGGTGCAAGCATGGCTGCAACGTCGCGATCCAGGCGCCGGGCAAGCTTGCCTACACGCTCGGCCGCTTCGCGCCGGACGACGACGCCGCGGCGGGCATCGTGGCGTATGCCGAACTGCACGCGGAGAGCGCCACTGGCCAGGTGCCCTTTCGCCAGTGGCCGCAGGCGATCAAGGGACATTTCGTGACCCGCCACCCGCCGTTGCCCGACGACGGCGAGGCGTGACACCGTGACCGGCGCGCGCGACCACGGCGGCGGCGTGGACGATGCCGCCGCAAGGTTCGGCGGTACGCGCGCGGCATGGCTGGACCTGTCCACCGGCATCAACCCGGTGCCCTACGACATACCGCCGCTGGAGCGCGGCCTTTGGACCGCCCTGCCCGACCGCGCCGCGCATGAGGCCCTGATCGCCGCGGCCCGCGCGTTCTGGCAGGTGCCCGAGGGGGCGCGGATGCTGCCCGCGCCGGGCGCGTCCAGCCTGATCGCGCGTATCCCCGCGCTCGCCCCGCCCGGCCGCGTGCACATCCCCTCGCCCACCTATAACGAACATGCCGCCGCCTTCGCCGCCCATGGCTGGACAGAGAGCGCCGACGCCCCGCATGCGCGGGTGATCGTGCACCCCAACAACCCCACCGGGCACTGGTACGGCGCCGATGATCTGGGCGCGCCGCTCACGGTGATCGATGAAAGCTTTGCCGACGTCGCGCCCGATCGCTCGCTCACGCGGTACGCCGACCGCGAGGGGGTGATCGTCCTCAAGAGTTTCGGAAAGTTCTGGGGGCTGGCCGGGCTCAGGCTGGGCTTTGCCATCGGCGCGCCCCGTCTGGTCGAGCGGCTGGCGCAACTGATCGGCCCATGGCCGGTGTCCGGCCCCGCGCTCAGAATCGGGGCGATGGCGCTGAACGACCATCCATGGGCGCACGAGACACGCGCGCGCCTGCGCGGGGATGCAGAGCGCCTCGACACGCTGATGCGCCGCGCCGGCGGCACGCTCGCGGGGGGAACCGACCTCTTTCGCCTCTACGAGGTGGACGATGCCGCCGCGTGGCAGACCCGGCTGGCGCGCCATCACGTCTGGACGCGCATCTTTCCCTATTCCGACAGGTGGATCCGGCTCGGGCTGCCCGCGCCGGATGCGTGGGAACGGTTGGAGCGCGCGCTTTGACCACGGCGGCGGTTCTGGCGCTGGCCATGATCCTCGACGCGGCATTGGGCGAGCCGCGCTGGTTGTGGGAACGGGTGCCGCACCCCGCGGTGCTGATGGGCCGTGCGGTCGGCTGGTGCGACCGGACATTCAATACCGGCGCGTTCAGGTCCGTCAAAGGGACCGCGGCAATGGCGGGGCTGGCCGCCGGCGCCATGGGGCTCGGGGCGGTGCTGCAACAGCTCGGCTGGCTGGTCGAAGGCGTGGTCGTGGCCATGCTGCTGGCCCAGAAATCACTGGTGGAGCACGTCCGCGCGGTTGCGCGCGCGCTGAGGCTGTCCGTGAGCGACGCCCGGCTGGCCGTCGCCAGGATCGTCGGCCGCGACACCGCCGCCATGGACGGCCCCGCCATCGCCCGCGCGGCGATCGAGTCGGCGGCCGAGAATTTCAGCGACGGCGTTGTTGCCCCTGCCCTTTGGTACCTCGTCGGGGGCCTGCCCGGCCTGCTGCTCTACAAGATCACCAATACCGCCGACAGCATGGTGGGCTATCGCACCGAGCGCCACGCGGAATTCGGCTGGGCGGCGGCGCGTCTCGACGACATGCTGAATCTCGTGCCGGCGCGGCTGACGGCCCTCATGATCGCGCTGCTGCACGGACGACTTTCAGACTGGCGGGCAATTGCCGGCGACGCCCGGCAGCATCGTTCCCCGAATGCCGGCTGGCCCGAGGCGGCAGCGGCCAGGGCGCTGGATGTCGCGCTGTCCGGGCCGCGGTCCTATGACGGCGCCTTGCGCGAGTTTCCATATGTGAACGCGTCGGGACGCAAGGCCATCGGCGACGCGGAGATCGACGCCGCGGCGGCGCTGCTTTGGCGTGTATGGGGCGGTGCGCTGATGGCGCTGGCCGGCGCGGCACTGCTGGCGGGGTAAGGGGCGGCACCGGCACGCCGGGCGGTTGCAAACCTGTTTTCAACCGCCCGCCTTTGGCCTAGGCTCCGGCCATCCATTTCCATCACGCGAGGTTGTCATGAGAGTCATTTTCCTGATCGCGGCCCTGGCCGGGATGGCAGGCGGGGCAACGGCGCAGCAGTGCGGCGGCTCGTTTTCTGGGTTCGTCGACCGTATGAAGCAGGAGGCGGTTTCGCGCGGGCACGCCCCGGCCACGGTGAACAGGTTCTTCTCGTCGGTCCGGCATGAGCAGTCTGTCATAAACGCCGACCGGCGGCAGGGAATCTTCCAGAAGCCGTTCATCGATTTCGCCCGGCAGCTGATCAGCCAGAACCGGCTCAACGTGGGACGCGCGAAGAAACGGGAATTCGCCGGCGTCTTCGACCGGATCGAACGTGATTACGGCGTGAGCCGGGGCGTGCTGCTGGCGTTCTGGGCCTTCGAGACCGATTTCGGCGGGTTCCAGGGCAACTTCAACACGCTCAACGCGCTGGTCACCCTGAGCCATGACTGCCGGCGTCCGCACATCTTTCGCCCGCAGGTCTATGCCGCGCTGAAGCTCTACGAGATGGGCGATTTCGACCCGGCGACCACGACGGGTGCGTGGGCGGGCGAGATCGGCCAGGTGCAGATGCTGCCGCAGGACATCCTCGACAACGGCGTCGACGGGGACGGCGACGGGCATGTTCGGCTCAAGACCTCGGCGGTTGACGCGCTGATGTCGGGGGCCAGGATGCTGCAGCATCTCGGCTGGCGCGCGAACGAGCCATGGCTGCAGGAGGTACAGGTGCCGCGGAACCTGGACTGGTCGCAGACGGGGCTGAGGACGCGCAAACCGGCCGCCGAATGGGCAGGGCTCGGGGTGCAGCCGCGGCACGGCCGGATCGCCGGCCAGTTGCCGGCCAGCCTGATCCTGCCGCAGGGGCACAAGGGGCCCGCCTTCCTCGCCTATCCGAACTTCAGGGTGTTCTTCGAATGGAACCAGAGCTTCACCTACGTGCTGACCGCGGCATATTTCGCCAACCGGCTGGAGGGCGCACCGGTCTTCGACGCGGGCGCCCCCGAGCCGGGGCTGTCGGGCGGGCAGATGAAGGCGCTTCAGCGCAAGCTTCGGGCGCGCGGCTACGACGTCGGCGGTGTCGACGGGATACTTGGCGCGGGCACCCGGGCGGCGGTGCAGGACATGCAGGAAAAGCTGGGGATGCCGGCCGACGCGTGGCCGACGCCGGCACTGCTGAACAGGCTGTGACAGGGGGCGCTGCCCCCGTCGCGGCACGCCGCGACTCCCCCGGAGTATTTCGGGCAAGATGAACAGGCCTGACAAGGACGGGGACAGCACGTGATGCCCGAGCGCGAACAGGGCGGGCTGGACATCTTTCTTGCCGCGCCGCCAGGTTTGGAACCGGCGCTGGCCGAGGAGGCCCGCGCAGCCGGCTTCGCCGAAGTGGCGCCGGTGGCCGGCGGCGTCACCTTGCGGGGCGGCTGGCCCGAGGTCTGGCGCGCAAACCTGCAATTGCGCGGCGCGGCGCGCGTGCTGGTCCGCGTGGGCGCATTCCGGGCGCTGCACCTCGCGCAGCTGGACAAGCGCGCGCGGAAAGTCCCGTGGGGCGAAATCCTGCGCCGCGACGTTCCGGTGAAGGTCGAGGCAAGCTGCCATGCCTCGCGCATCTACCACGACCGGGCCGCGGCACAGCGCGTGGCCCACGCCATCGCCGAGGAGCTTGGCGCCCCGGTCGATGCCAGGGCCGATCTGCGCGTGCTGGTGCGGATCGAGGATGATCTTTGCACGTTGTCCGTGGACAGCTCGGGCACGCCGCTGCACCGCCGCGGTCACAAGGAGGCCGTGGGCAAGGCCCCCTTGCGCGAGACGCTGGCGGCCTTGTTCCTGCGCCAATGCGGCTTCGACGGGTGCGAGCCTGTCGTCGACCCCATGTGTGGCGCCGGGACGCTGGTGATCGAGGCCGCGGAGATCGCGGCGGGGCTGGCGCCGGGGCGGTCCCGCGGTTTCGCCTTCGAGAAACTTGCCGGGTTCGACCAGGCGGCATGGGAGGAGATGCGGCAGGCCGGCGGGACGCGGCGGCCGGACGCGTGCTTTCACGGCAGCGACCGGGACGACGGCGCGATACGCGCGGCCACCGCAAACGCCGCGCGGGCCGGGGTAGAGGACTTCACGCGGTTCGAACGCATGGCCGTGAGCGCGCGCACCGCGCCCGCGGGGCCACCCGGCCTTGTCATGGTGAATCCGCCCTATGGCGGACGGATCGGCAACCGCAAGATGCTTCACGCGCTCTACAACGCGCTCGGGACGACATTGCAGGACGGGTTTTCCGGCTGGCGCGTGGGCCTCGTGACCTCGGAGGCAGGGCTGGCGCGTGCCACCGGCCTGCCCTTCGCCGCGCCCGGCCCGCCCGTGGCGCATGGGGGGCTGAAGGTCCGGCTTTGGCAGACCGGACCGCTGGCGTGAGCGTCACGCCACCATCTGCTCGGCTTTCTTGAGGTCGACCGAGACGAGCTGGCTCACCCCCTTCTCGCCCATGGTCACGCCGAAGAGCCTGTCCATCCGGCTCATGGTGACGGCGTTGTGGGTGATGATGAGAAAACGGGTCTCGGTGCGGCGGCACATCTCGTCCAGCAGGTCGCAGAACCGGCCGACATTCACGTCGTCGAGGGGGGCGTCGACCTCGTCGAGCACGCAGATCGGCGCCGGGTTGGCGAGGAACACCGCGAAGATGAGCGCCAGCGCCGTCAGGGTCTGCTCGCCGCCCGACAGCAGCGACAGCGTCGCCAGCTTCTTGCCCGGCGGCTGGCACATGATCTCCAGCCCGGCCTCGAGCGGGTCGTCGCTCTCGACCATCACGAGATTGGCCTCGCCGCCGCCGAAGAGATGGCGAAACAGCATCGCGAAGTTCGCGTTGACCTGCTCGAAGGCGGTGAGCAGGCGCTCCCGCCCCTCGCGGTTGAGAGCGGCGATACCGCCGCGCAGCGTGCGGATCGCTTCCTCGAGGTCCGCCTTCTCGGCGGCGAGCTCGTCATGCTCGGCCTGCACCTCGCGGGCGTCCTCCTCGGCGCGCAGGTTCACCGCCCCCAGACCGTCGCGCTGGCGCTTGAGGCGCGTCACCTCGGCCTCGATGGCGTCGGCGGCGGGCATGTCATCGGGATCGGCCTGCAGACGTTCGAGAAGCGCCTGGGGCGTCACGCCCTGCTCTTCCTCGATACGCTCGGCGGCCTGGTCGCGGGTCTCGGCGGCCGCCTCGGCGCGGGCCTCGGCACGGGCACGGGCCTCTCGCGCCTCCGAGGCCGCCCGCTCGGCGTCTCGCTCGGCGGTCACGGCCTCTCGCAGCCGCGATTCCGCGGCCAACAGGGCATCGGCAGCCTCGGCCTTGCGCGCCTCCGCGGCCTCGATCTTGTGACCGAGCGCGGCGCGCTCTTCCGCGATCTCGGCGGGTCGCGCCCGGGCCTTGGAAAGCTCTGCCTCGGCCTCGGCCTTGCGGGCGGACAGCTCGGCGCCGCGGGTTTCGGCGGTGGCCAGCCGGTCGCGCCAGCCGGCGATCTCCTTGGCGATCTGCTGCTGGCGGCTGGTGCGTGCCTCGCCCGCCCGGCGCAGCTCGTCATGGGCGGTGCGTTTGGCCATCATCTCGCCGCGGGCTGCCTCGACCCCGGCCTTGATCCCGATTGCCTGTCCCTGATCGAGTCCTCCGTCGAAGAGGTCAGCGCGCGCATCGCCGGGTGACGCGACGCCCCCGCGCGGCACGGAAAAGCGGAA
>NZ_JBISDG010000028.1:0-46152 GCF_044472985.1 Roseovarius salis
CGTGATCGCCGCCGTCAGCGTCGTCTTGCCGTGGTCAACGTGACCAACCGTGCCAATGTTCACGTGCGGTTTCGAACGGTCAAACTTTTCCTTTGCCATGTCTCGGGGCGCCCTCAGGTTGTTGGTGGGCCGCGCGGCCCTGCTGCATACTCCGCGCGCATCTACTTTGGCATGCAGGGGAAATCAAGCACTTCATGCGGCCCGCGGGACGGTCGCAATGCACGTGTCAGGACGCCCCGGGCGGGGCGGCCTGTTCGGCGCTTTCGATCGGCTCCTGCGCCCCGGTCGCACCGCTCCCGCCGGCCGGTTCGCGGACCGTGAACCAGCCTTCCTCCGCGTGGCGTTCCTGCAGCCAGCTCTCGATCCGGCGGACGGCCGCGCGGCTGAGAACCTGCATCTGCTCCTGCTTGGTCTGGGTCAGTCCGGACCCAACGACGGCGTCGCCCGTCAAGGGCTCGAGGATGGTGAATTGCCGTGGCTTCGGCGTCAGCTTGCGGCCCGCCGCATCGTCCCACACCGTGACCTTGAGGATCAGGACCGATTTCGGCGCCGCCAGCACGGGCACCCCCGGCACCGCCAGCACGTAGCCCTCCACGCTGATCCCCAGATGGTAGAGCCCGCCGCCCTCGTACCGGCCGAAACGCGCCTCCACTGCAGACGTCATCGCGGCAATCCATTCCTCGCGGCTGGCCTCGCGCGAGGCCGGGCCTTTCACGAGATTGGGTGCGACGACCACGTTGTGACCGAGCCGGAAATCCCCGAGTTCGGCGGGCGGGCCGTCGACATCACCGGGCACGGCACAGGCGGAAAGGCCGAACAGGATGAAAAGCAGAGCTGCGAAGCGCGGCATCGCACGACCTTTCCCGAGGATCATGCACCCCGATAGCGCAGGCCCGCCGGGCGCGCAACGATTTGCCGCGTCACGCCCCGGCAGCTCAGGTGAAACGGTTGTCGCGGGGGAACCCGCGGGGCGCCATGCGCCCGGCGGTCGCGCGCTTGCCCATCCATTCGGCGAGGTCGGTCTCGGTGCGCGTGCGCCCGGCCGGGTCCTTCCAGCTCAGCCCGTCGACGAGATTGAAGGTGGTCGCGTCGGACAGCCCGCCATCCTTGTAACGCTGCAGGCGCACGCCCTTGCCGCGTCCCATCTCCGGCAGCTCGGAAACCGGGAAAACCAGCACCTTGCGGTTCTCGCCCACGCAGGCGACGTGGTCCCCCGCAACCGGCTTGCAAAGCCGCGCGCGCGCCGCGCCCCGCACGTTGAGCACCTGCTTGCCCCCGCGGGTCTGGGCAACGACTTCGTCCTCGTTGACGATGAAGCCGTCCCCGGCCGAGGACGCCACCAGCAGCTTGCGCCCCGGCCGGTGAATGAACAGCGAAACGATGTCGGCCTCGTTGGGCAGATCGACCATCAGGCGCAGGGGTTCGCCCATGCCGCGCCCGCCGGGCAGGTTGGCGGCGCTGATCGTGTAAAAGCGCCCGTTGCTGGCAAACACGATCAGGCGGTCTGTCGTCTCGGCGTGGAAGGTGAACCGGGGGCCATCGCCGTCCTTGAACTTCAGTTCGCGGCCAAGGTCGATATGGCCGGTCATTGCGCGGATCCATCCCATTTTCGAACAGACCACGGTGATCGGCTCGCGTTCTATCATCGCCTCCAGCGGGACGTCCTCGACCTCGCCGGCCTCTTCGATCCGGGTGCGCCGCGCACCGCCCTCGCAGTCCTTGCCGAAATCCTTTTTCACCTTGCGCAGCTGGTCGGCGATGGCCCCCCATTGCAGGGATTCGTCGTCCAGCAGATCCTCCAGCTCGGCGCGCTCGGCCATCAGCGCGTCGCGCTCCTTCAGCAACGCCTCTTCCTCCAGCCGCCGCAGGCTGCGCAGGCGCATGTTGAGTATCGCCTCGGCCTGCACCGTCGACAGGCCGTTCTCGCGGCCCTCGAACATGCGCGGCGTTTCCCTGTCCGGCGCGCTCTCGGCAAGGACGCCGCCCGCCGCTGCCTCTGTGTCCGTCACCAGCCGGAGTGCCGCCACGTCCACACCCGCCAGCGGCGAGTGATACCCGGATTCGTCGGCGGCGCGTGTCAGGGTGGACTGGTGTGCCATGCTCCAGTCCTCGTACATCAGCGCGGATTTCGGGTCGTCGTCGTACCGGATGATCTCGATCACCCGGTCGAGGTTGACGAAGGCGGTGATCAGCCCCTGCAGCACCTCCAACCGGTAATCGATCCGGCCCATGCGGTGCCGCGCGCGCCGGATCAGCACCTCGCGCCGGAAATCGAGGAAGGCGCGCAGAACCTCCTTCATCGAGCAGACCCGGGGTGTGACGCCGTCGATCAACACGTTCATGTTCAGCGAGATGCGCACCTCGAGATCGGAGTTGCGGAACAGCATTCCCATCAGCACCTCGGGGTCCACGTTCTTGGAACGCGGTTCGAGGATCATGCGCACGTCGTCGGCGCTCTCGTCTCGGATGTCAGCGAGGATCGGCACCTTCTTGGTCTGGATCAGCTCGGCGATCTTCTCCACCAGCTTGGATTTCTGCACCTGGTAGGGGATTTCGGTAACCACGATCTGCCACTGGCCGCGGGCCAGCTGCTCGACCTCCCAAGAGGCGCGCAGGCGAAACGCACCCCGCCCCGTGCGATAAGCCTGCGCCATGCTTTCGGGCGGCTCCACGATGACCCCGCCGGTCGGAAAATCCGGGCCTCGCACGTAATTCAGCAGCGTATCGTCACGGGCGTCCGGCGTCTTGATCAGGTGCAGGCAGGCATCCACCAGTTCGCCGATGTTGTGCGGCGGGATGTTCGTGGCCATGCCAACGGCGATACCGCTGGCCCCGTTGGCCAGCAGGTTTGGAAAGGACGCCGGCAGCACGACCGGCTCGGTCAGCGTTCCGTCATAGTTGTCGCGGAAATCGACGGCGTTCTCGTTCAGCCCCTCCAGCATGGCCTCGGCCACGGGCGTCATGCGCGCCTCGGTGTAGCGGCTGGCGGCGGGGTTGTCGCCGTCGATGTTACCGAAATTCCCCTGCCCGTCCACGAGCGGGTAGCGGACCGCGAAATCCTGCGCGAGACGCGCCATCGCGTCGTAGATCGCGGCATCGCCGTGGGGGTGGTAGTTGCCCATCACGTCACCGGCGATCTTGGCCGACTTGCGAAAACCGCCGGTCGAATTCAGCCGCAATTCGCGCATGGCAAAGAGAATCCGGCGGTGCACCGGTTTCAGACCGTCCCGCGCATCGGGCAGGGCCCGGTGCATGATGGTCGAGAGCGCATAGGTCAGATACCGCTCCCCGATAGCCCGGCGCAGCGGTTCGGACACGGCTTGCGGGTCCATGTCGGGGTCGTCGACCAAATCACTCATGGATCATGAGATAGCCGTGCCGATTGGCCACGTAAAGCGCCGAGCCCCCGCGGCCCGTGCTTTTCCCATGATGCCACCGGGCGAATCGTGTACTGTCTGCGGTCTGAGGCCAGGCTTGGGGTGAAAACACGCGATGTGGCGCTTCTTGGTGATTTCGTTTGCCGTGCTCGCGTTGACCTTTTACGAGCTCAGCGGCGGGGCCGGATACGAACCTGCGCCCAACTCGATCCAGGCGCGGGCCGATCTCGTCCGCCCCAAGGCGCGGCCGGAAACCGGGCCACCGGCCCCCGGGGCGCAAACCCTTGCCGAGGTGGAAGCCCTGATGGACCAGCTGAACGAGGCGGAGACGCAGACGGAGCAGGTGTCGGTCACCCTCGCCACCGCACGCACCGATGGCATCGGCATATTGGCTGGCGAGGCAAGCCGCCCCAAGGCCGAACTTCTTGAACTGGAGGACGTCAGCCCGAAGCCGGAAACCGACGCCTCCATCGAGTCCGCGATCGCCGCGGCGATAGGCGAGGCGCGTTTCGAGGATGAACAGCTTCGATGGGTCAAGGAAGGCATGGTGGACCTGCGCACGGGGCCGGGGCTCAGCTTTGACACGGTAACCCGCTTGACCAAGGGAACAGAGGTGGCGGTGGTCGAGGATCCGGGCCACGGTTGGCTGAAGGTGCAGCTCTTGGACGGTTACCAGAGCGGATGGCTGGCCGAGTGGCTGGTCACGCGGCCGCGATGAGTGCGGCAGCGGGCATGTCCGGAACATGAGCGGCAAGAGTATCCTGATAACCGGGTGCTCCTCGGGCATCGGCCATGACGCGGCGCACGGGCTGCGGCGACGGGGGTGGCGCGTGTTTGCCTCCTGCCGCAAGGCCGAGGATTGTGCGCGGCTGCGTGACGAGGGCTTCGAAAGCCCGCGGATCGACTACGAGGACAGCGCGACGATCACGGCGGGCCTGCAGGAGGTGCTTGCCGCCACGGGCGGACGGCTGGACGCGCTGTTCAACAACGGCGCCTTCGCCTGCCCCGGCGCCGTGGAGGACCTGCCGACAGATGCCCTCCGGAACATCTTCGAGGCGAACCTCTTCGGCTGGCATGAACTCACGCGGCAGGTGATCCCCGTCATGCGCGAGCAGGGCCATGGCCGGATCGTGCAGAATTCGTCGGTGCTCGGTCTGGTGGTCATGCAATGGCGCGGGGCCTATGCCTGTACCAAGTTCGCGCTGGAGGGGCTGACCGACGCGCTGCGCATAGAAATGCGCGGCAGCGGCATCCACGTCGTCACCATAGAACCCGGTCCCGTCACATCGAAGATACGGGCCAATTCCATCCCGCATTTCGAACGCTGGATCGACTGGCGCAACTCGGCCCGGGCATCGCAGTACGAATCGCTGCTGCATCGGCTGTACGAGGAACGCGGCCCCGACCGTTTCGAACTGCCCGCCTCGGCGGTCACGCAAAAGCTGGTTCATGCGCTCGAATCGCCACGCCCCCGCCCGCGATACTACGTGACCACGCCAACCCATATCATGGGCGCGCTGCGCCGGCTGCTGCCGACCCGGGCGCTCGACTGGCTCATATCCAAAGGCTGAAACCGTCGCGGCAAGAGCAGGCGGTTTTTTTCGCTTTCGCCTTTCCCGCCAACCGCTCTACATGGGCGCAGTGGTCTCAACGGAGGTGCTCCCGATGCTCGATGATCCGTTATTCATCATAGTCGCGCTGGCCTGCGGCGCTGTGGCCGTCATACTCGCCCTGGGCATCAGCACCTTCGGCAAGGAAGGGGTCGAGAGCAGCAAGCGGGCGAACAAGTTCATGCGCTGGCGGATCATCGCGCAATTCATCGCGGTGCTGCTAATCCTGCTTTTCGTTTTCATCCGGCGCCAAGGGGGGCAATGACATGGTCGTACTGAACAAGATTTACACCAAGACCGGCGATGCGGGGGAAACCGCGCTCGGGAACGGCGCCCGCGTGGCAAAACATTCCATGCGCGTGGTCGCCTACGGCACGGTCGACGAGGTCAACGCCACCGTGGGTCTTGCGCGCCTCAGATCCAGCGGAGAAAGCGATCAGGCGCTGGCGCGAATCCAGAACGACCTCTTCGATCTGGGCGCCGATCTGTGCCGCCCGGACATGGACCGCGACGCCGAGGCGGAATACACGCCGCTGCGCGTCAGCGAGGGACAGGTCAAGCGGCTCGAGGCCGAGATCGACGCGATGAACGGCGAGCTGGAGCCGCTGCGCAGCTTCATCCTGCCCGGCGGATCGGAACTTGCCGCCTATCTGCACCTCTGCCGGACCGTGTCGCGCCGGGCCGAACGGCACGCCGTCGAGCTGGCCACGGTCGAGGACGTGAACCCTGCGGCGGTGACCTATCTGAACCGTCTCAGCGACTGGTTTTTCGTAGCCTCCCGCATCGCCAACGATAACGGAAGCGCCGACGTGCTGTGGGTGCCGGGCGCGAACCGGTGACGGGACGGGACGCTTAAATGCCCGCGGGGGTGAAAAACACGACGCCCCCGGGGCAGGACGTGACGATTTTGCTCTGTTTCCCCATGTCACAAATCTATATCAACGCGCTGGAGAACGATGAGAGGAGTCGCCGGGCGGCTCATCCACTTTAAGGGAGATCGGACGTATGAAGGTGCTCGTACCTGTCAAGCGAGTGATCGACTACAACGTGAAAGTCCGTGTGAAATCGGACGGATCGGGGGTCGATCTTGCGAATGTGAAGATGTCGATGAACCCCTTCGACGAGATCGCGATGGAAGAGGCGATCCGGCTCAAGGAGGCGGGCAAGGCAGAGGAAGTCGTCGCCGTATCCATCGGCGTCAAGCAGGCGCAGGAAACACTGCGCACCGCGCTGGCCATGGGGGCGGATCGTGCGATCCTTGTCGTGGCGGCGGATGACGTGCACACGGATATCGAGCCGCTGGCAGTGGCCAAGATCCTCAAGGCCGTGATCGACGAGGAACAGCCGGGGCTCGTGATCGCGGGCAAGCAGGCGATCGACAACGACATGAACGCCACCGGGCAGATGCTGTCGGCACTGATGGGCTGGTCGCAGGGCACCTTCGCCTCCGAGCTGGACATCCAGGACGGCCACGCCCTGGTCACTCGCGAGGTTGATGGCGGCCTGCAGACCATCAAGGTCAAGATGCCCGCGATCGTGACCGTGGACCTGCGGCTGAACGAACCGCGTTACGCGTCCCTTCCCAACATCATGAAAGCCAAGAAGAAGCCGCTGGAGGAAAAGACCGCCGAGGACTACGGCGTGGACGTCACGCCGCGGCTGGAGGTCGTCAAGACGGGCGAGCCGCCCGCGCGCAAGGCGGGTGAAATGGTGGGCTCGGTCGATGAGCTTGTCGAGAAACTCAAGGAAGCGGGAGCCGTGTAATGTCTGTTCTTCTTCTTGCAGAAGTCACCGATGGCGAACTGAGCTTTGACGCAACCGCCAAGGCCGTCGCCGCCGTAAAGGACCTTGGCGACATCACCGCGCTGTGCGCCGGGGCCAAGGCCGCGGACGCGGGCGAGGCCGCGGCCAAGATCGAGGGCGTCGCCAAGGTGCTGGTCGTCGAGGACGCGTCGCTTGGCCACCGCCTCGCCGAACCTACGGCGGCGCTGATCGCCAGCCTCGCCGCTGACTATGACCACATCGTCGCGCCCGCCACGACCGATGCCAAGAACGTCCTGCCGCGGGTTGCCGCGCTGCTCGACGTCATGGTGATCTCGGATGTCTCGGGCGTGGTGGATGCCGACACATTCGAACGTCCGATCTATGCCGGCAACGCCATCCAGACGGTCAAGTCCAACGACTCCAAGAAAGTCGTCTCGATCAGGACGGCCAATTTCGACGCCGTGGGCGAGCAGGCCGCCGCCCCCGTCGAGACGGCCTCGGCCACTGACAATCCCGGCCTGTCGGAGTGGGTCGAGGACAAGGTTGCCGAGAGCGACCGGCCCGAGCTGACCTCGGCCGGCGTGGTGGTCTCGGGCGGTCGCGGCGTCGGCTCCGAGGAGGACTTCGCGATCATCGAGAAACTGGCGGACAAGCTTGGCGCAGCCGTCGGCGCCTCCCGCGCCGCGGTCGATTCGGGGTTCGCCCCCAATGACTGGCAGGTCGGCCAGACCGGCAAGGTCGTGGCGCCGGATCTCTACGTCGCGGTGGGGATCTCGGGCGCGATCCAGCATCTTGCGGGCATGAAGGACTCCAAGATCATCGTCGCCATCAACAAGGACGAGGAGGCGCCGATCTTCCAGGTGGCGGATTACGGTCTCGTGGCGGATCTCTTCGATGCCGTGCCGGAGCTCACCGAGAAACTCGGCTGATCCCGCCATTCAAGTGGCGCATGCAAGGGCCCGCCAATTGGCGGGCCTTTTTCATTGGGCGAGCGCGGCCGTCGCGACGGGCGACAGGGCCTCGGCGGCGGCGCGATGCGCGCCGGGACCAAGCAGCTTACGCGCGGCGCGCCGCTCCTGCGGCGAGCGCGCCGGCCCGATATCCGCGCCGCGCGCTTCTTCGCCGAGGTTCAGTTCGACGATCGCGTGCACCTCGGCGCGCAGCGATTCGAGCATGTCGCGGCTCACCAGCGCCGGGTCGGCATGGATACCGGGCCGGTCGATGCCGGCGTCCGGAGACCGGGCCGACAGCCAGAGCAGTACGAGCGGGTTGCCCATACCCTTGATCAGCCTGCGCATGCCCTGCGTCCATACCGCCGATAGTTCGCGCCGGACATAGGCGAAACGCTCGGGCGACACGTCCCTGAGATGCCCAAGCAGGTGCCGCGTGAAACTGAACTCGGTAAAGTCGACCTCGGGAAACAGGGCATGCAGGGCGTCCGTCGCCCTGAGGAAGCGGTCGTTGCGGCGCGGATGCACGCGATAGTACATGTTCGACATGTTCACGGCGCAGGGAACCTGGAGCACGGTCAACCGCGCCCGCGCCGCGCAGTCCATGAGCGCTGTGTCGTTGGCGAACACGTCGATCCCGGCATTCGGCCAGCCGAAGTTGACGCAGGTGATGCCCGTCGCCTGTTCCAGAAGGTCTGGAAACGGCGCCGGGATGAACCGCCCGACCGTGTCCGTACCGCCAAGGCAAGCGATGAAATCCCCGTCCAGCGGCTTGCGCGGGCCCCGGAAGATCAGCCGCGAGCCGTCATAGCTGCACTGGTCGAAATCCGGAACGCTCTGTCCAGTTTCCGCAGAGGTCATGATACCCCCCATTTTTCTCACCCGGTCGGGGTTGTCCGGCAGTCGGGTTGAGAAACCGCTAAACGTAAATTTTTCCGCGACTTTTCGCCCTCCTGCCGGGCGCTGAGCGTCCGCCGCGTCGCGTGCGCCCCTTGCAGCCCGTCGGCGGCGATGCCTATTGTGTCGGGGCAATCAGCAACGGGGCGAGCGAATGGAAATCCGCAAGGTGGGTGTTGTCGGCGCGGGCCAGATGGGCAACGGGATCGCGCATGTAATGGCCGCGGCCGGTTACGATGTCCTGCTCAACGATGTCAGCGAGGAAGCGATCGAAACGGGGCTGCAGACTATCCGCAAGAACATGGAGCGGCAGGTGAGCCGCGGCAAGATGGAACAGGCGGCGATGGACGGCGCGCTGAACCGGATCGCCCCGACCCTCACGCTGACCGATCTGGGCGCCACCGATCTGGTCATCGAATCCGCGACCGAACGCGAAACCGTCAAGCAGGCGATTTTCGAGGATCTCGTGCCACATCTCTTGCCGCACACGATCCTGACGTCCAACACCTCGTCCATTTCGATCACGCGGCTGGCCAGCCGTACCGATCGCCCCGAGAAGTTCATGGGATTCCATTTCATGAACCCGGTCCCGGTGATGCAGCTGGTCGAGTTGATTCGCGGCATCGCCACCGACGAGGAAACTTTCAGAATCTGCCATGGCGTGGTGGCGCGTCTCGGCAAGACGGCGGCCAGCGCCGAGGATTTCCCGGCGTTCATCGTCAACCGTATCCTGATGCCGATGATAAACGAAGCCGTCTACACCCTCTACGAGGGGGTGGGCAACGTAACCTCCATCGACACGTCGATGAAGCTGGGAACCAATCATCCGATGGGCCCGCTGGAACTGGCAGACTTCATCGGACTGGATACTTGCCTTGCGATCATGAACGTCCTGCACGACGGCTTGGCTGATACCAAGTATCGCCCCTGCCCGCTCCTGACCAAGTATGTCGAGGCGGGATGGCTCGGGCGCAAGGCCGGGCGCGGCTTTTACGACTATCGCGGTGACACGCCGGTTCCCACGCGATGACGACCGGGCGGCGTTTAACCCTCGCCCAGTGCCAGCGTATGGTCGCGCAGCCACGACATGAAGCCGCGCGGATCGCTGTGCAGCAGTTCCATGTTGTCCTCGCCCACGGGCGCGCCGACGACCGGCTTTTGCGGGTGATTGCAGCTTCGCACCACCTCGTGCAGCAGGAAGCTCTGGCGCAGGGTCGGCGAAATGCAGTTCGCCATCTGGTAAATCCGCGAATTCGCACCGGGGAAATAGATCGGGACAACGGTGGCGCCGGAGCGGCGTATCATCTGCGCGGTGAACACGTTCCATTCCCGCTCGATCACGGGGCCGAACAGGCTGTCGGATGAGGCCACCACGCCGGACGGAAAGACGCTGACGACCCCCCCTTCCTTGAGGTGTGCCATCGCCTTGGCCCGCATCTCCACCGACTTGCGCTGCGCATCCGGCTCATGCGGGAACGGAACCGGGATCATGTAGGAGGCCGCCACCTCGTCGATACCGGTCAGCAAGGCGCGGGTGAGTATCTTGTAATCGGTGCGGCGCCGCCCGATCAGGTCGGCAAGGATCATCCCGTCAACAAGCCCGTGCGGGTGATTTGCGACCACCACGACCGGGCCGTCGGCAGGAATGTTGTCGATCTGCTCCTGCGGCGTCTCCAGCGGGATTCCCATCGTGTCGAGCGCCGCCCGCCAGAATGCCTGCCCGGTCGGTGCGCCGCGTTTCTCGAACTGCCGAATCATCTTGAGAATGGTCAGTTTTCCCGTGAACCATTCTATCGCCCGGATGGTGAACGCGGCCGCCGGCGTGTCGAAGGAATTGGCATAGGTCAGACTGCGGCGGTCATACTTGGTAAAGTTAACCGTCTCGCCGGGAATTTCCCGGGCCTGATCCTTCGTGCCGTCCGCCACCTGGTTCATTCCCGTCCCGCGTTGCAGTCGCGCCGAGGTCTCACATCTCTTCGCCGAAACGGTCGGCGACAAGCGCCTCGACCGCGTCCGCCAAGGCCTCAGCGTCCGGCCCCCACGCCCGCACGTCAATAGTCTTTCCTTTCGACGCTGCCAACATCAAAAGCCCCATGATGCTGTCCGCGCCGCTGGATTGACCCTCGTGGCTGATTTCCGCCGTGGCGTCGAACCCTTCCACGACCTCGACGAGCTTGGCCGCCGCGCGCGCGTGCAGGCCCTTCTCGTTCACGATCCTAAATTGTCGTGAAATGGTGTCTCCCATGACGTTCCTCGTCCTTCCCGCTGTCCCTGCTCAGTCGGTCGACACGTTGTGGCTGTCGATGTATTTGCGACCGGCATCCATAGCGGCTCTGGCCGCCTCCGCAACGCCAAGATGGCGGCTCTTGGCCAGCTTGATCAGCATCGGCAGATTCGCGCCGTAGAGAATGCGGCGGTCATCAGGTTGACACGCCTTCAGCGACAGGTTGGAAGGCGAGCCGCCGAACATGTCCGTCACGATCACGACCCCGCCGCCGGTATCGACCTCGTCGGCCGCCGCGCATATCTCGGCCTGTTTCAGAACGCGGTCGCAATCGTTTTCAATGGTGATGCCGCGCAGCCCCGACTGTGCGCCGACCACGTGCTCGATCGCCTTCACGTATTCGCGGGCCAAACCGCCATGCGCCACGATCACGATGCCGATCACCGGGTGTCGTCCCCTTGCGTTACTGTGTTTTCGCGATCCGGGCGCGGCGTGTCGGCATGACGATCACGTCGCTCCAGTTCACGGTGTCTTATAGACACCTGCCAGCCGGAATCCGCAAGGGCCCCGGCGAGGGTTTCGGCCATCACGACGCTGCGATGCTGGCCGCCGGTGCAGCCGAAACCGATGGCAAGATATGCCTTTCCGGACTCCTCGTAGGCCGGCAATAGCAGTTGCACCATCTCGGCCACCCGGTCCCGGAAGCCGGCAAAGCGCGCGTCGGCGCGCACATGCTCGGCCACAGCCGAATCGCGCCCATCGCCGTCGCGCAACGTTTCGTCCCAGTACGGATTCCGCAGGAAACGGCAATCGAGCACGATGTCCAGCCCGCGCGGAAGCCCGCGCTTGTAGGAAAACGACTGCACCGTGACGGCCAGAGGGGCCTGTCCGTCCGGCGCGAACCAGCGGGCCAGCTCCGACCGCAGGTCGTGTGGAGACATATCGGAGGTGTCGATCAGCACGTCGGCGCGCGCCTTGACCGGCTCGAGCAGGTCGAATTCCCGCGCGATGCCGTCAGCCGGGGTTTCCGCCGGTGCCATCGGGTGGCGGCGACGTGTTTCGGAGAACCGGCGCAGCAAGACCTCGTCATTGCTGTCCAGGTACAGCACCTGCAGCGGCACTGGACTCGCCCGTCCCAGCCGGTCGATCGCGTCAACCAGCCCGAAAGTGGAAAAATCGCGGTTGCGCGTGTCGATCCCGAGGGCAAGGGGCTTGTCCGGCGCCGGACCATCCAGCAGGCGCGGCAAGAGCGATAGCGGCAGGTTGTCGATGGCCTCGTATCCAAGGTCCTCGAGCGCGCGAATGGCCGTCGTCCGACCGGCCCCGGAGGGCCCGGTGACAAGCACCAGCGGATGTTGCGCAGTGGTCTGGGTCATCGCCACGGCACCCTTCAGGCATACCTTCCATGCATCACATAAGTCCGGATCGCCGCCGGGAAATGGGGGCCGCCCGGATTTCCCACAAGCGGCAACACGACGTCGAGCAACCGCGCTTCGCGGCGGGGCGGCAATCTCTCGGTTTCGTGCGTGTCGAGATCGACAAGCAGCTCGACACGTGCCGGCGCCTCGCACGGCATGTTCAGAAGCCCGACACCGCGCGCCTCGACCAGGCCGCGGATGCGCTCCGGCACACCGGCAAAAAGCGCGCCGCCCTCCCGCCAAAGGCACGTACGGTCATCGGCGACAAGGGCCGCACCAAGCCCCAGGAGCTGCAACGCCATCGCGGATTTCCCGCTGCCGGAGCGACCCCGAATGAGCACGCCCCTCCCATCGAACGAAACACAGGAGGCATGCACGGTCAGCGCGCCATCGGGCGTGGCGGACACTGCAGGCTCTGGACCATGCCCCATCGGTCAGACCGGCAGGCCCACGACGAAACGCGCGCCAAGCGGGTCGGATGTCACGTCGGCGTCCGTGGGCCGGATGTTCTCGGCCCAGATGACACCGTCATGCGCCTCCACGATCTGTTTGGAGATCGACAGGCCGAGGCCCGAGTTGTTGCCGAATTCCTTTTCGGACCGCTGCGAGTAGAACCGCTGGAAGATCTTGGTAAGTGCTTGTTCAGGGATACCCGGGCCGGTGTCTTCCACCACCACGACGACGCGGTTCTCGCGCTTGCGCGCCCAAAGCCGGATCGCGTCACCTTCCTCGCAGAAACTGATGGCATTGGTGATGAGGTTGACAAAGACTTGCGCCAACCGTCCCTCCAGGCCGGTGATGACGATCGGCTCCTTGGGGAAATCGGTGATGAACTCGACACCCTTCTTCTGCGCCTCCTCTCCAAGATACTGCGACAGGTTGCTCAGCATGCCGATCAGGTCGAACGCGTCCTGCTCTTCCTTCACCAGCTCCCCGTCCAGCCGGGACGCGTTGGAAATATCGCTGACCAGGCGATCCAGGCGGCGCACGTCATGCTCGATCACGTCCAGCAACTTGCTGCGCTGGTCCTCGCGCTTGGCCACGCGCATGGTGCCCACGGCCGAGCGGAGCGAGGCAAGCGGGTTCTTGATCTCGTGCGCGACGTCCGCGGCGAACTGCTCGTTGCTTTCTATACGGTGGTAGAGCGCCCCGACCATGCCGCGCAGGGCCCCGCTGAGACGCCCGATCTCGTCGGGCCGCGCCGTGAGGTCGGGGATGCGGATGCGTCCGCCCTGGTTGCCCTGGCGACGGTTCCGGGCGCTGCCGACCTCGGCCGCCGCCGCCAGTTCGGCCAGCGGGTTGGAGATCGTTGACGCAAGGATCAGGCTGAGCCCGACGGAAACGAGCGTGGCGATGAGGAACATCCGCAACACCCGCTCCCGCTCCAGCCGGACCAGTTGATCGATCTCGCCGCTCACGCTCGCCTGCGCGACGACCCCGACGGGGGACGCGCCGCGCTCCACCGGCGCGGCAACCAGAAATATGGGGCTGTCACCCTGCTGGCCCCGGCGGACCGTCACGCCCTCGTTGAGCGCCTCGTCGGCCAGCGCACGCACCTGCGCCTCGACCGGCTCGCGTGCCGCGGCCTCCGACCCTGCCGAGAACGGGGCCGAGATCTGCTCCCACGCCCAGGAAATCGCATCGGTGATATACGTGTTCTCGTGCCGCGTCTCCGGCCCGGCCGGCCGGGCGACCTGGCCGGCAAGCCGCCCCTGCGTGTCGAAGACGTAGACCTCGGTCCCGGGGCGCAAGCTCAGCTTTTCGAGCGTGGCTTCCACGTCGATCCCGTCCCCGGTGACAAGGTTGACCGGCGCCGTGGTGGGCAGGTTGGCGGAAAAGACATCGGCGATGAGCGCGGTCTCGCTGCGCAGGCTGTCGGCGTAGCGGTCCACCAGGCCGTCGCGCGAGGAGTTGAGATACAATATGCCCGCGACAAGAACATTGAGCGCGATCAGGTTGAAGGTGACGATCTTGCGCGTGATCGACGCCCCGCTTCGCGAGATGTATCCCCGCTTCCTGCGGCGGATACGAACCTCTTCATCGACCACGTTTTCCGGAGCTACGAAGTCATCTCCGAGAACGACGCCATCATCGTCCGATAATGACTGATCGCGCACGTCTATCCTTTCGGCGGGCCCCACTCATTCCTCGTTGTAACGGTAGCCGATCCCGTAGAGCGTCTCAATGGCCGAGAACTCCGGGTCGACCATCCGCATCTTCTTGCGCAGCCGCTTGATATGGCTGTCGATGGTCCGGTCGTCGACATAGACCTGGTCGTCATAGGCCACGTCCATCAACTGGTCCCGGCTCTTCACGAAACCGGGGCGCTGTGCCAACGCCTGAAGCAGGAGGAACTCCGTGACGGTGAGCGACACGTCCTCGCCCTTCCACGTCACCGCGTGGCGCAGCGGATCCATCCGCAGCGCGCCGCGCTCGATCACCTTGCTGTCCTCGGTTTCTGCGACGATACCGCCGGCATCGGCTTCCTTACGGCGCAGGAGCGCACGGATCCGCTCGACCAGAAGGCGCTGCGAGAACGGTTTCTTGACGTAGTCATCCGCCCCCATCCTCAGGCCGAGCACCTCGTCGATCTCGTCATCCTTGGAGGTCAGGAAGATGACCGGCATCGAGGTTTTCTGGCGCAACCGCTGCAACAGGTCCATGCCGTCCATGCGCGGCATCTTGATATCGAGCACGGCCATGTCCGGCATCCGCTTGGAAAACGCGTCAAACGCCTGCTGGCCGTCCGTGTAGGTATCCACCTCGAAGCCCTCGGCCTCGAGCGTCATGGAGACGGATGTCAGGATATTCCTGTCATCGTCCACAAGGGCGATCTTCGACATGTGAGATTTCCTTCAACTGCTCTGTCTGCCATTTTTTCGCCGATTATGCGCCTTTTTGCCCTTTGCAATCAATCCCAAACTCCGAATCAGCCATCCTGACAGGGGTATTTCGTGCCGAAATTTCTTATAATCGGCTAAATTGCCCCACTTTCACCTGCACGGCACCGGGCGATCCCGGGCCATGCGGCAGTGGTTGCGCTAACTTGCGACTGGTGGCGCTAACTGCGCAAAAGCGTCCTGTTCATTTACGAAAGCGTCATGTTAAGAGCCAGATGCAGAGGCATTGGACACTGCGCAGCGGCGGGTTGATGCGCCCGGCCGCAGGCGCAAAATTTCCGGCCGGGTGCCGCCGGCCACCGCGACCAAGGAGCTTGCGAAAGATGACATTCGGACGGGTCAACCCGCAATTCCGGCTGGAGGATCAGGGCATCACCGGGCTGGACAATGTCTTTTACAACCTCATCGAGCCCGCCCTGATCGAAGCGGCGCTGCAGAATGGGGAAGGACGTCTTGGCAAGGGGGGAACGTTCCTTGTGTCCACGGGCAAGTTCACCGGCCGTTCGCCAAAGGACAAGCACGTTGTCAAGACCGACGCGGTGGCCGAAACGATCTGGTGGGAGAACAACGCCGCGATGAGCCCGGAGGGCTTCGACCAGCTTTACGCAGACATGCTGACGCACATGCAGGGCGGCACCTATTACGTGCAGGACTTGGTCGGTGGCGCCGACCCCGCGCACGCGATCAACGTGCGCATGGTGACGGAACTGGCGTGGCACGGCCTGTTCATCCGCCACATGCTGCGCCGCCCGGAACGCGAGGCGCTCGACCGCTTCGTCGCCGATTTCACGGTGATAAACTGCCCCAGCTTCCGGGCCGACCCCAAGAAACACGATTGCCGCTCGGAAACCGTGATCGCGCTGAATTTCGATCGCAAGTTGATCCTGATCGGCGGCACGGAATACGCGGGCGAGAACAAGAAGTCGGTTTTCACCCTGCTCAACTACCTGCTTCCGGAAAAGGGCATCATGCCGATGCACTGCTCGGCCAACCACGCCCGCGGCAACCCCGTCGACACGGCGATCTTCTTCGGCCTGTCGGGCACTGGCAAGACCACCCTTTCCGCCGATCCCGAGCGCATCCTTATCGGCGATGACGAGCACGGCTGGTCCGATCGCGGCACCTTCAATTTCGAGGGGGGATGCTACGCCAAGACGATCAACCTCGACCCGGAGGCAGAGCCGGAAATCTATGCCACGACCGAAAAGTTCGGCACCGTGATCGAGAACATGGTCTATGACGAGGAGACGCTGGAACTCGATTTCACCGACGACTCGCTCACGGCCAACACGCGCTGCGCTTACCCGCTGGAATATATCTCGAACGCGTCGGCGAACGCACTTGGCGGGCATCCCAAGAACATCATCATGCTGACCTGCGACGCCTTTGGCGTGCTGCCGCCGATTGCGCGGCTGACCCCCGCGCAGGCGATGTACCACTTCCTCTCGGGCTTCACGGCCAAGGTTGCCGGCACGGAACGCGGCGTGACCGAGCCGCAGCCGACCTTCTCCACCTGTTTCGGCGCCCCCTTCATGCCCCGCCGCCCGGAAGCCTATGGCAACCTCCTGCGGGAAAAGATCGCCAAGCACGGCGCGACCTGCTGGCTGGTCAACACCGGCTGGACCGGCGGGGCCTACGGTGTCGGCTCGCGCATGCCGATCAAGGCCACGCGCGCCCTGCTCACCGCGGCGCTGGACGGCTCGCTCAGCAAGGTGGAATTCCGCAAGGACCCGAATTTCGGCTTCGAGGTGCCGGTCAAGGTGCCCGGCGTACCGGAAGTTCTGCTCGACCCGCGCCGCACATGGGGCAACCCCGAGGGGTACGACGCGCAGGCCGAGAAGCTGGTGAAGATGTTCGCCGACAACTTCGCGCAGTACCTGCCCTATATCGACGACGACGTGAAGGCCGCCGCGATCGGCTGAGGCGCGCGAAATTCTTCGTCGAAGAATTTCCGGCCCCGGCCGCGGGTTTTCCGGCCAAGATTATTCGCCGAATAATCTTGGCGACGGCCCTCAGTCTGGCAGCGTGCCCTTAAGGACGTAGCGCAGAATATCCACGACCTGCTCGGGTTCGCGCGCAACGGCAAGGGCGGCGGCGTCGACCTCTTTCAGAGCGTGGTCATGCTCGAGCGGCTGGAGGATGATGAGCGACTTGCCGAGCGCGCTGGCATAGCCTGCATCGAAGGCGGCGTTCCACTGCTTGTACTTGTCGCCGAAACGCACCACGACCACGTCGGCCTCGGCGATGCCCTTGCGGGTTCGGATGGCGTTGACCATCGCGCCCTTGTGGTCGTGCCAGTACTTGTCGGCCTCGTCCCCGAGGATGGCGACACCGCAATCATCCGATGCCGCGTGATCGGTCACCGGCGCGCTGAAGGCCACGTCCAGACCCTCCGCCGCGCCGGTTATCCTTTCGCGCCAGTCGGTGTGGATCTCGCCCGAAAGGTAAACACTGAGTGTCATGATTGCGCTCTCCCTACCAGTATCGTTTACATGACCGCGGTCAGCTTCGCAGCACGCCGCCCGTGGCCTTCTCGACCTTTTCCACAATTCTGCTGGAGACGGCCTCGATATCGGCCTCCTTCAGGGTCGCCTCGCGCGGCTGCAGCCGAACCGTGATGGCCAGGCTCTTCTTGCCCTCACCGAGAGCCCCGCCAATGAATTCGTCGAAAACGCGCACGTCCTCTATCAAGGACTTGTCCGCGCCGGCCGCGGCATTGACGAGGCTGAGCGCCTCCACATCGCTGTCGACGACAAAGGCGAAGTCGCGCTCCACCGGTTGCAGATCGCTGATGTCCAAGGCACCGCGCCCGGCCCCTGCGCGGCGCGGTTGCGGTATTTCGGCAAGCCGGATGGTGAACCCGACAGCAGGCCCCCTGACGTCCATCTCGTGCAGCACTTTCGGGTGCAGTTCACCGAACACGGCCAGCGTCTTCTTGGGGCCCAGGCACATGCGGCCGTGCCGGCCAGGGTGCCACCAGTTTTCACCGTCCCGCAGGATCTGCATCCTGGACGGGGCACCGAGGGCGGACAGCACCGCCTCGGCATCGGCCTTGGCATCGAACACGTCCACTGGCCGCGACGTTCCGTGCACATCCTTGGGCCCGGTCCGGCCGACGAGCAGACCCGCCGCCAGGAGGTGCTGCTCCCCGGGTTCACCCCCGTGGAACGCATGGCCAACCTCGAAAAGCGCGAGATCGGCGATGCCGCGCGCCTGATTGCGCGCCCCGGCCTGCAGCAGGCCGGGCAGCAAGGCGGGGCGCATGTGGCTCATCTCCGAGCTGATGGGGTTGGCGAGCATCGTCGCGTCATCCCCCCCGCCAAAGAGCGCCGCGGTGTCACGGTCGATGAAGCTGTAGGTGACGCACTCGTTGTAGCCGAGCGCGGCGATGGTGCGCCGCGCCGTCTGCTCGCGCTTTTGCAGCGGGCTCAGGATGGGCTTGGGCACGCCGGGCGTCCCCCGGGGCATCGGCTTGCCCTCCAGCTTCGTCAGCGACGCGATCCGTGCGACCTCCTCGACGAGATCGGCCTCTCCCATCACGTCCGGTCGCCAGCTCGGCACGTGGGCCATGTTGCCTTCCAGCCGGAATCCCAGGCGGGTCAGCGTCTGGCGCTGCTCGCTTTCCGGGATGGCCATGCCCACCAGCGACTGCACGCGTTCGGGGTCGAGCCGATAGGCCCGGTCCACGTCGGGCACCTCGCCGGCGACGACCATCTCGGACGCCTCGCCGCCACAAAGATCGAGGATCATTTGCGTGGCCAGCTCGTGGCCCTCCATGTTGAACGCCGGGTCCACGCCGCGTTCGAACCGGTAACGCGCGTCAGAGTTGATCTTGAGCGCCCGCCCGGTATGGGCGATCTGGACATGGTCCCACAGCGCCGCCTCGAGAAACACATCGGTCGTTTCGTCCGTGCATCCCGTGGCCAGCCCGCCCATGATCCCGGCGATGCTCTCTACGCCGCTGTCATCGGAAATCACGACCTGACCGGCCGAAAAGGTGTATTCCTTCTCGTCGAGACCCACCAGTGTCTCGCCGCCCTGCGCGCGATGAACCCGCAGGTCCCCGCTGACCTTGCGGGCATCGAACACGTGCAGGGGGCGATTGCGGTCGAAAGTAAAGAAATTGGTGATATCGACCAGCGCCGAGATGGGGCGCAGCCCGATCGCGCGCAAGCGGTCCTGCAGCCATCGGGGCGAGGGGCCGTTCTTGACGCCGCGGATCACGCGACCGGCGAAGACGAAACAGCCGCCCTCGCGGGTGTCGTCGTCGATCGTCACGCCGATGGGGCACGGGAATTGCCCCTCGACACGGGCCTGCGGCGCCGTCTTCATCGTTCCCAGCCCGCGGGCGGCGAGATCCAGCGCTATCCCCCGCACGCCAAGCGCATCGGGACGGTTCGGCGTGATCGCGATCTCGATCACGGGATCGATCTTGGCGGGGTCATTGACGGCCAGCCAGTCGGTGAACCTCTGGCCCACATCGCCCGAGGGCAGTTCGATGATACCCTCGTGTTCGTCCGACAGCTCCATTTCGCGTTCAGAGCACATCATGCCGTGGCTCTCGACACCGCGGATCTTGCCCACGCCGATGGTGGTGTCGATGCCGGGCACGTAGGTGCCCGGGCTTGCCACCACGACGGTGATGCCCTCGCGCGCATTGGGTGCGCCGCAGATGATCTGGGTGGCACCCTCGCCGGTATCGACCTGGCAGACACGCAAGCGGTCGGCGTCGGGATGCCTTTCCGCCTTGAGAACCTTGCCGATGGTGAAATCCCGCAGCCGCGCGGCCGGGTCAGTGATCTGCTCGACCTCCAGCCCGAGATCGGTCAGCGTCTCGGCGATCTCCTCGACCGTCGCGTCGGTTTCAAGGTGGTCTTTCAGCCAGGACAGGGTGAATTTCATCAGCTCGGATCCGCAGGTTTTCTCAATTCACCGGGCCTTTAGCGGATATGAGCCGGCGTTGGAAGGGGGCGCTGCCGCCACCGCAGCCGCGCCGTGGCCCCGCGCGCGCCCGTCCGACAGGCGAAACACGCTCAAAGGCCCACCAGCCCGCGGCGGACGAGGTTGAGCCCGGCGCACAGCAAGACCACGAGCGTGAGCTTTCGAAAGGTGCGCTGGTCGATCCTGTCCTGAACCGCGAAACCGACCCGCAGACCAATTGCCGCCGGCAGCACCAGCAACGCCGAGACGGGGGCCGTTGCGGCGTCAAGCACCCCCGACGCGATATGCGCCATGGTCAACGCGACGGCACCCATACCGTATATGACACCTTGAACGCGGATCTGTTCTGTCTTTTCGGTATCCATGGCCGTAAGCAGCGCGACCGTCGGAGGCCCCCACACACCCGAGAGCCCGCCGAAGAACCCCGCGACCGCGCCGATGCCCGCCTCCAGCCCCGGGCCGGGACGCGGCGGCAGCCGCAGCGGACGTCCCGCCAGCGTTGCGGCGGCAAAGAGCGTCATCGGCGCCCCGATGACAAGCAGCAGTACGGGGCCGGGCAGAACCATGACGAGCTGCGACGACAGTGCCAGAAAGGCCAGCCCCGCAAGCAGAAACACGCGGAACTTCCGCAGCGACTCGAAAGCGGCGCCGATGCCCTGCCGCAGCGCCTGCCAGCCATTGCTCACCAGCGTCGGCAGGATGAGCCACGCCAGCGCGAGGTCGGGCGAGACGACAGAGCCGAGGCCAGAGATCAGCACCATGGGCATGGCAAAGCCGACAAGCCCCTTGACGAGACCTGCAAGCACCGCCACCGCGAAAGCGTAGATGACAAGGCCCGGTCCGGCACCGGACAAAGCTAGGAGATCCATGCGCCCCTCCTAGCACTTTCCGGACAGGACGCACGGGCTATTTCCCTGTTAGGCTGGTACTGGCCGCATCGCTTTGCCGTCACGTCCGGCGACGCGACAAGGTGGCGCAACATTACGTCGAATACGCCGCCGAACAGGCATAATAGTTGCGCTGCACCTGCGAAATGGCTAGGACAAGACCACGTTGAAAAGGGGAATTGATTCATGGCTCACGACGGACAGGACACCGTGGCAGCGGCGCCGGTCATACTGGACGATCTGCTGAAGCTCACCGCTGCGGCGCTGGCCCCGGCCGAAACACTGCTGGAGGCAGCCAAGTCCCGCCTGCGGGAATTGGTCGTTGTCGGCGGGCGTGTCTCGTCCCGAGCCGTAGAGGCACATCAGGACGCGGCGCACGGGCTGGCATGGCTGGCGACCTACGTGGAGGCGCTGCGCCAGATGCAGAACTGGGCCGAGAACCTCTCCGGGCAGGGGCGTTTCGGCGAGGTTGAGAGCCTGATCCACCAGATCGCGTTCGGCGAATACCTGCAGCAGATCGCGGGCGGTATACCCATGAATCAGGGCGAGGTGGTGCGCCTGCATGCCATGGGGCTCGACTGGGACGATCTTTCACGTTTCCAGACCGACGCGGTGCGACTGCTGCGGGCCGAGGGCAACAGCCAGGCCGCGCGAACCCGGCTGGTGGAGCTCATGCAGGAGCGCAACGCCGATGTCACCGTGGGGGCGAGCGGGCTCGACGAAGAGCTGGAAATGATCCGTGAACAGTTCCGTCGGTTCGCCGTCGACCGGATCGACCCCCATGCCCACGAATGGCACCTCAGGGACGAGCTGATCCCGCTGGACATCATACAAGAGCTGGCCGAAATGGGCGTGTTCGGCCTGACCATACCGGAGGAATATGGCGGGCTCGGCCTCAGCAAGGCGTCGATGTGCGTCGTATCCGAAGAGTTGAGCCGCGGCTACATCGGTGTGGGGTCTCTCGGCACGCGGTCAGAGATCGCGGCCGAGCTGATCATCGCCGGCGGGTCCGACGAGCAGAAAGAGAAATGGCTTCCCCGTCTGGCCAGCGCCGAGACCCTGCCGACAGCGGTGTTCACCGAACCCAACACGGGTTCCGACCTGGGCGCGCTGCGCACCCGGGCTGTCAAGGACGAGAACGGCGACTATCGCATCACCGGCAACAAGACGTGGATCACCCACGCCGCCCGGACCCATGTCATGACGCTGCTGGCACGGACCGATCCCGCATCGACCGACCACCGGGGGCTGAGCATGTTCCTCGCGGAAAAGACACCGGGCACCGACGAGCATCCCTTCCCAGACGACGGCATAACGGGCGGCGAGATTGAGGTTCTGGGCTACCGCGGCATGAAGGAGTACGAGCTCGGCTTTGACGGTTTCCACGTCAAGGGCGGAAACCTTCTGGGTGGCGAGGAAGGCAAGGGCTTCAAGCAGCTCATGGAAACCTTCGAAAGCGCGCGTATCCAGACAGCCGCCCGCGCCGTGGGCGTGGCACAGTCGGCACTCGACATCGCCATGAAGTACGCGCAGGAGCGCAAGCAGTTCGGCAAGCCCCTCATCGCGTTTCCCCGCGTGTCGGGCAAGCTTGCCATGATGGCTGTCGAGATCATGGTGGCACGGCAATTGACCTATTTCAGCGCATGGGAAAAGGACAACGCCCGCCGCTGCGACCTTGAGGCCGGGATGGCGAAACTCCTGGGCGCGCGGGTCGCATGGGCCGCGGCCGACAACGGTCTTCAAATCCACGGCGGTAATGGCTTCGCGCTGGAATACCCCATCAGCCGTTTGCTGTGCGACGCGCGGATCCTCAATATCTTCGAGGGGGCGGCAGAAATCCAGGCGCAGGTCATCGCGCGGCGCCTGTTGGGATGAAGCCGGGTGAAAAACGTGGCGGGCCGGGGGACATCCCCGGCCTTCGTCATTCCGGCTGACAGATCTCCCGGTTGGCAATGGCCCTGCCGGTGCGCAGCAGGAGCGCCAAGACGACCGTGACCAGCACGGCCAGCAGGGCCGCCCCGATCAGACGGTGCGCGCCAGATCCTGTCACGTCTGCATGGACGAGGCTGGCGATGGTTACCGCGGCAAAGGGAAAGCTCAACGCCCAGAAGGACATGGCGAACGACAGTTTCACCAGCCTTGGCAACTGCACCGCCACGATCAGGGCAAAGAAATAGGCGCCGTTGAGCAGGATTCGCCCGAACGCCCCGACCTCGCCCGTCAACTGCACCCATGCGACATAGGCCACCGCGGGCGGTGCGATCAGGATCACCAGCGTGGGCTGCAAACGCGCGGGCAGAGGGTCATGGAACACCAGCCGGTTGATGACCAGTGTCAACAGCACCACCCAGAAAATCAGCCCGACCGACATGAAGTACCAGCTGATCTCGGCATATCCCAGTTGAACTCCGGCAACGGGCACGACGACGTTGCCCACCGCCGGGATGAACCACGCCGGCGACAACTGCACGTGCTGAAAGGACCGCCGGCTTATCCACCCCGACACAACAGCGACGGTCAGCACGGCCTGCAGCCCGGCCCCGGCCAACCATGCGGGCTCGGCCAGCGCGGCATTCCGCGGAAGCGTCGCTGTCGCCAGCAACAGTAGCGAGATGGAAATCGCCGGGAAGAAGGCCAGCTTGACCGGATGGCGCCATTCCTCGGCGATGGAACGGGGATGCCGCACGGACTTAGCAAGATAGACGACCACGACCGCGGCGAACGTTGCCGCTGTCACCAGATAGGCAATGAGCGCCGGCTGCGCGCCCAGCCCAAGGGCAGGGCCGGCGGCATGCAGGGCCAATGTCAGCCCGCCCAGCCCCATCACCACGGCAAAGAAGGACACGGGAAAATTCTCGAGCCTGCCTTGCGCTGGCCCTGCTGCGATATTGGTCATCCGGCGCCTCCCTCCGTCATATTCCCGCAAACGCATATGTATGGACGTACAGCGCCGGGAAACATGACATGGGTCAAACCCTGACCATGCCGTTCAGTGCAGCCATCGCAGCAGGAACAGCGTGATGCCGGGAAATGCGACGAGGATCACCACCCGCAGGATATCCGAGGCGACGAAAGGCAGCACCGCCTTGTAGGTGTCCAGCATCGGCGTGCGCGGATCCATGGAGTTGATGACGAACAGGTTCATCCCCACCGGCGGGGTAATCAGGCCGACCTCCACCACGATCAGCACGAGGATGCCGAACCAGATCGCCACCTCCTCGGGGGTGAGCCCGAAGTCGAGCTGCGACACGATGGGAAAGAAGATCGGGATCGTCAGCAGGATCATCGAGAGGCTGTCCATCAGGCACCCGAAGACGAGGTAGAGGGCGAGGATGCAGGCCAGAACGGCCCAGGGGCTCATCCCCTGCCCAACGACCCATTCCGAAAGCTCCTGCGGCAGCTGCGTCAGCGCGAGAAAGCCGTTGTAGAAAGCGGCGCCGAGTATGATGAAAAAGATCATCGCGGTATTGCGCGCTGTGGCGTAGAAGCTTTGAACGAGCGTGGCACGCGTCAGGCCACGGTTCAGAAGGGCGATGACACCTGTTCCGGCCGCCCCCACCGCCGCGCCCTCGGTCGGCGTGAACCACCCCAGGTAAATGCCGCCCACGACCAGCAGGAAAACCACCAGCACCGGCCAGACATCCAAAAGCGCGCGGAACCGCTCGCGCAGCGGCATGGCATCCCGCAGACCGGCCGCCGAGGGACTCACGCGGACGAAAACCGCGATGGTCGCCATGTAGCCGACCGCCGCGAGGACACCGGGGATGAACGCCGACAGGAACAGCTTGGCAATATTCTGTTCGGTCAGGATGGCGTAGATCACCAGGATCACCGAGGGCGGGATCAGGATGCCGAGCGTGCCGCCTGCCGCCAGTGTCGCCGTCGAGAAGCCGCCCGAGTACCCGTACCTGCGCAACTCCGGCAGGGCGACCTGGCTCATCGTGGCGGCGGTGGCCAACGAGGACCCGCAGATCGCCCCGAACCCCGCGCATGCCCCGACCGAGGCCATGGCCACACCCCCCTTGCGGTGGCCCAGCCAAGCCTCTGCCGCCTTGAACAGAGCGGTGGACATGCCGCCGAGAGTCGCGAAATGCCCCATCAGCAGGAACATCGGCACGATCGACAGCGAATAGCTGGAAAACGTGGAGTACGTCTCGTGCTTGAGCCGCGAGAGCGCGACCGTCATGCCATCGGTCACGGTGTAAAGCCCGCCAAGCGCCACCACGAACATGGCCAGGCCGATCGGCACCCGCAGGAAGATCAGCCCCATCAACACCGGGAAGGAGGCAAGCCCGATCTCCAGATCGCTCACCCGTCCGCTCCTTCGGCCGCGTGCAGGATGATGCGCCCGGTCGCGATTTCCGCCGCGCGCGCGACCGCCACGTAGGCACCCACGATCGCCGCGACGCTGGCGGCGAAAAGGCTGGCGGCATACGACCACCAGACGGGAAACTGCAGCATGAACGTCGTCTCGTTATAGCGCAGCTTGTCCAGCAGCCCCTGGTAGAGTTGCCATGCGATCAGAACCAGAACAGCGGCAAACACCCAGTCCACGACAAGCTGGATGCCACGGTTCAGCCCGCGTGGCAGACGGGTGGAAAACACGTCGACCGTGGCATGCCCCCCGGATATCTGGCACAGTGGCAGGAAGGCGAATATGGCAAAGGCGATGCCGGCCTCGACGATCTCGAAATCACCTGTCAGCGGCCCGATGCCCAGTTCGAGCAGCCAACCAGCGGCATCCGGGATCACGGATTGCGCCAGGTCCCCGTGCAGCGCGGTGTTCAACACCCGGCCCGCCACGGACACGCAGGTGACCGCAATCACCAGCGCCAACACCGTCCCGCCGATCACGGCCATCAACCGGGCCAGTGCCAAGAACAGTCTCTGCATGCAAACTCCTGCCCCGGCGGACCGCGCCGCGCCGCTCCGGCGCAGCGCGGCGATGCTCAATCGGTGTGCTTGGCGATCAGGGCCTTTGCCTCATCCACCAATGCCTGGCCGTCATACCCCTTTTCGTTCATTTCCTCGATCCAGTTCCGCTCGACCCGGGCGGCGGCAGCTTTCCACTCCTCGACCTGCTCGGGCGTGAGGTCGATGATGTTGTTGCCGCGCGCGGCCGCCTGCTCGCGTGCGGGCCCGTCAGCCTCTGCCATGAGCTTGCCGCCAAGTGCCGACATGTCGGCGCCCGACTGGCTGTCGATCGCGGCTTTCAGGTCATCAGGCAGGCTTTCGTACTTCTCCTTGTTCATGGCAAAGATGAAAGCCGTGGTATACAGCGCCTCGTCCCCGAAGGTTGTATGGTTCTCCACCAGTTCGGGGATCTTCAACGCCGCCGTCACCTCCCACGGGATCACGGTTCCGTCGATCACGCCTTTCGACAGGGCCTCGGGAATCGCCGGCACGGGCATGCCCAACGGTGTCGCACCCAGTTCGCCCAGCATGCCGGTGATGATCCGCGTGGGGCCGCGCACCTTCATGCCGTTGAGGTCAGAGGGCTCGGTGACCGGCCGATCCGAATGGATGACTCCCGGTCCATGCACCCAGACGGCCAGCACCTTGAAATCCTCGAAGTCGCTGTCCATCATGTTCTTCTCGGCGAACTCCCAGTAGGCGCGGGACGTGGCCTCGGCATTGGTCATGATGAAGGGCAACTCGAAAACCTCGGCCTGGGGAAAGCGCCCCGGCGTATACCCGGCCACCACCCAGATGATGTCGGCGACACCGTCGATCACCTGGCTGGCAAGCTCGGGCGGCTTGCCGCCAAGCTGCATGGCCGGGTAATGCTCGATCTCGATGCGACCGTCCGAGGCCGCCTCCACCCGCTCGGCCCAGGGTTCGAGGATCAGCTTGGGCACGTTCGCCTGCGGCGGCAGGAACTGGTGCATCTTCAGCGTCACCTCCTGGGCGAGCACGGCCGTCGCCATGCCGGCCGCCATTACCGTGGCCAGCGTCGCGCGCATGGCAATGCGTCCAAAGATCATTATCGCGTCTCCTCCCTTGAGATCTCGTTCGTACCGGCCCTTGTCACGGGCCTTTGGCCACCTTGATGTTGGCACTGAAACGCGCCGCATTGCAACTGTCATCCCGGGCGGGGGCGCCGCTCAGTCAGGCGCGGCAATCCTGAGATGCACCGGCGCCAGCCCCTCGATCCCGCCTTTCAGCTCGCTGCCCGCTTGCACCGGCCCGACGCCCGCCGGCGTGCCGGTATAGATCAGATCCCCCGGCGCGAGACTGTAGAAGCGCGACAGGTCGGAAATGATCTCTGGCACGGTCCAGATCATGTCGGACAGAAAGGCCTCTTGCGCGATGGTGCCGTCATGGGAAAGATGCAGCCGCTGCGAGCCGATCACGCCGAATGCCGAGACGCGTGAAATCGGCGCGATCACGGCAGAGTTGTCGAAATCCTTGCCCAGATCCCACGGGCGCCGCCTGTCCTTGGCTGCCGACTGCAAGTCGCGGCGGGTAAGGTCGATTCCGCACGCATAGCCAAGCACGAGCTCGCTCGCCCGCGCCTGCGAGACGTCCTGCCCGCCACGGCCCAGGGCCACGACGAACTCCATTTCGAAATGGCAATCCGTCGTACCCGCGGGATAGGCAATCGTCGACCCCGACGGACAGATCGCCGTGGCGCACTTGGTGAAGTAGAACGGGTTCTCGCGGTCGACCTCGTTGCCCATCTCGACAGCATGGGCGGCATAGTTTCGTCCGACGCAAAAAATGCGGCGCACGGGAAAGGCGCGCGTGTCGCCTGTCACGGGCACTGTCCGGGGCGCGGGCGGATCGAAAAGAAAATCTGTCTGCATTGGCTTCACCGCGGTGGTTCACGCTTTATGGGCCGCGATGAGCGCAAGAGTCAAAGCATGCTCACGCCACCCTCTGCCCGCGCGACCAGACGGCGCGAACCGCGGGAACGCCGCCGCGCATGGCGAACCGGACCATGTCGGCGCGTTTGCCGGGCAGGATCTCGCCCCGATCGTGCAGACCGACGGCGTGCGCGGGGTTTCGGCTGACCGTGGCGATACCGCGCGCCATGTCATCCCACATGCGCCCAAGCTCCACCGCCCCCATCAGCAGGGCGGCCGGGACATAGTCGGACGACAGGATATCCAGCAGCCCTGCTTCGGCCAGCTCACTTGCCGCCACGTTGCCGGAATGCGATCCTCCACGGATGAGGTTGGGCGCCCCCATCATCACCGCGATGCGATGCTCGCGGCACGCCGCCGCCGCCTCGCGCGTGGTGGGGAACTCGGCAAGCCGGATTCCATAGCCGTGTGACACCGCGACCTGCTGCGGTGTCGTATCATCATGGCTGGCCAATACGGCACCGTACCGTGTGGCGGCGCGGACGGCCTCGGCCTCGTGCCGGTCGCCGTTGCGCGCCCGAAGCGCCTGCAATTCCGCGACATGTTCCGCGAATTCGGCATCCGAAAGGCCCTGCTTGCCTTTCATGTAGTCCTCGAGCTTGCCGATGTCGCGGAACTGGCGCTGGCCGGGGGTGTGGTCCATCAGGCTGACAAGCCCGACACGGTCGGACTCGCCGAACTCCTCCATTTCCTCGACCAGCGTTTCGGAACACACCTCGGCGCGAAGGTGCAGGAAATGGCTGATCCTGAGCGCGTCCTCGGACCGCAGGGACAGAAGCTCGCTGGCCAGTTGGCGCGCGTATTTCAGATACCGGCCCTTGCCGCGCGGGATCGATCCCACCCGCAGCGCATCGAAAACGGTCGTGATGCCGGTGCCGGCCAGTTCGGCGTCATGGGCGAGGATCGCGGCGTTGTGCGGCCAGTCCACCTTGGGGCGCGGCTGGATGTGGCGTTCGAGATTGTCGGTATGCAGCTCCACCAGCCCAGGCGCCAGGAAATCCCCGCCGCAATCCGCAGCACCCGGTGGAACGGCTGAACCCGTTTCCATATCCGTGATCAGCCCGTCGCGGATGCGGACCGATCCCGTTACGGTTTCCTCCGCCAGGACCAGCGTGGCATTGGCGAGAACGGTTTCCTGTGTCATGTGGGCGCTACTCTTGTCTGGCTATCGGGATGGGAAGGGCGGGACCGATGACTTTCCAACGCTACGCTGTCTACTACACGGCGCCGGATGGCCCGCTCGCACGGTTCGGCGCCGACTGGCTTGGCTGGGACATCGCGGCAGGTTGCGCTGTTTTGCGGTCCGAACCGGGCGGGCTGCCGGTGCCGCTCGACGAAATCACGCAGGCGCCGGCCAAGTACGGGTTCCACGCGACGATCAAACCACCGTTCCGGCTGGCGCACGGACAGACGAGGGATGCACTGGCCGCCGCGTTCGGCGCTCTTTGCGACGGGCTGGCGCCGGTCAGGCTCGACGGGCTGGAACTCGCGCGGCTCGGGGCCTTCCTCGCGTTGCGGCCGCGCGGCGAGACGGCGCCGCTCGACCGGCTTGCAGCCGATGTGGTGCGCACGCTCGACCGGTTCCGCGCCGCGCCGACCGAGGCGGACCTCACGCGCCGCCGCGCGGCCGGCCTCACCCCCCGGCAGGACGAACTTCTGGCGCAGTGGGGGTATCCCTACGTGATGGAGGAATTCCGCTTCCACATGACATTGACGGGCCGGCTGCCCCGGGCACACCGCGCGCAGGTGCGCACCGTGCTGGAGCGTGACCTGGCCCCTCTGCTGCCCGCCCCTTTCGTCCTCGATGCGCTCAGCCTTGTCGGAGAGGCCACAGACGGGCGGTTTCACCTCCTTCACCGTCATGCGTTGGCATCCTGCTGAAGCGTGGTCAATATCGTTGTCACCGTATCCTCCAGCGGCCCGTCATTGGACACCTCGATGACGCGCCCCAAACCGCCGGGCAAAGCAAAGCTCGACCGCGCCAGCCGCGCCGAGATGCTGTCACGGCTTTCCCGGCCCCGTGCGGCCAGCCGGCGGGCCAGAGCATCGGGTGGGGCGGTCAGGTGCAGCGTGATGAAATCCGCGAATTGCCGCTCGGCCTGCATGAGCACGCCACGCGAGAGGTTGACCAGGCATGTTTCGCCGCGATCCAGCCGCGCCCTGACACCCACCGGCACACCGTAGTCCATACCATGTGCCGACCAGTACAGCACGAACTCGCCGGCCTCACGGCGGCGCGCGAATTCATCCGGGCTCACACGGTCGAAGTCCTCTCCCCCCTCTCCCTGCGGGCGGGTGATGACCCGCCGCACCCGGTGAAAACCGGGGCGCGCGCGCACCAGCTCTTCCATGACGCTATCCTTGCCGACCCCCGAGGGGCCGACCACGCCGATGAGCCGCCCCGTGGTCATGCCGCTTCGGGAGTGAATTCCGACACATCCACCTCGCGGTCGCACACGCGGTCACGCGCGGCCCCGTCATGGAAAATGCCGAGGATCGCGGCGCCGCGCGCCTTGGCTTCCTCGATCAGCCGCAGCACCGTGTCACGGTTCTCGGCGTCGAGGCTCGCGGTCGGCTCGTCGAGCAGGAGCGCGGGGTATGCATGGGCAAACCCCCGGGCGATGTTGACCCGCTGCTGTTCCCCGCCGGAAAAGGTCGTCGGGCTCAGTTCCCATAGGCGCGGCGGGATATTCAGCCGACCGAGCAGCGTCTCGGCCCGGGCCAGCGCAGCCGCCCGCTCATGACCGGTCATCAGCAGCGGCTCGGCCACCACCTCGCGCGTGGGGACGCGCGGCACCACCCTGAGAAACTGGCTGACATAGCCCAGCGTGTGGCGCCGCAGGTCGAGTATCTGGCGCGGGGCGGCGGCGGCGACATCAACGCCGGCCACCTCGATCCGCCCGCCGGCCGCCACGTAGTTGCCGTATATCATCCGCATCAGCGTCGATTTGCCGGCACCGGATGCGCCCGTGAGTGCCACGCATTCGCCCGGCGACACGCTCAGCCCCGCGCCGCGCATGACGGGTATGGTCGCCCCGCCCTGGTTGTGCAGCGTGAAGGATTTGGAAACATCGCTCAGCGCGATCACTGGGCTGGACATCATAACAGGTCCTTCCACCGGAAAATGAAATAGGAAAGCAGCGACGATGCAACCATCGCCGCGATGGCCACGGCAAAGCCCCACGGGGAGTCCAGCCACGGCATCCACGAGAAATTCATGCCGAACACCGTGCCGATCAGCGTGGGCGGCAGGAACAGCACCGCAACGAGCGAAAAGGTCTTCGTCACGGCGTTCTGCTCGATCGTGGTCAACCCGAAGATCGTGTCGAGCAGAAGGCTGAGCTTCTGCGTGAGAAAGCCGGCGTGTTCCGCCAACGAGGAAACGTCACTTGACAGCACCTTGAGAGCGCGCGCCGCCTTGCGGTCCTCGCCGGACTCCACCGACCGGTTCAGGAACGCGAGGGCGCGCTCGATGGTCACGAGGCTGTTGCGCACATCCGACACCAGCGCCCCGGCCTGCCCCAGCGTCGCCAGCGCCGAGCGCCGGTTGCGCACATGGCTGTCGGCGCGATCCTCGAACAACCCTCGCGACACCTGCTCGATGCGGGTATCGGTGAGCTCGAGTATGTCGGCGAGCCGGTCGATGATGGCATCCAGCAGGCCGAACAGAACCTCGCGCGGCGCGGAGGTGTCGAACGGGCTCTGCGCAGCGCGGTCCGGATAGGTCTTGAACGGGCGCGGCGCGTGATAGCGCACCGTGACGATCTGCTGGTCCCCGACGGCCAGCGTGACGGGGGCGACGTGATGATCCTCGGTATCAGACAGGGCAGGCAGGACCAGCGTGATGAAATCCACGCTGCCCTTGCGGTACAGGCGGCTGGAAAGCTCGATCTCCTCCATGTCCTCGCGCGCGGGCAACTCCGTGCCCGCTGCCGCGCCCACCTCTGCCAGTTCCTGCGGGGTGGGGTCGCTGAGGTCGATCCAGACTGCGCCGGGCTGCACGCCATCGCCGCGCGAAAGACCGCCTGCACCGTCGGGTTTGAAACTCTCGATCATGTCCTAGACCTGCAAAACGCTGGAAACCAGGAGCTGAGTATACCCGTGCTGGGGATCATCGAGCACCTGGTCCGTGAGGCCGGTTTCCACCACGTGCCCATCTTTCATCACCATCAGCCGGTCCGCCAGCAGGCGCACCACCGCGAGGTCATGGGTCACGATGATGGCCGACAGGCCCATTTCCCGCACGAGCCCGCGCAACAGATCCAGCAGCCGGGCCTGCACCGAGACATCGAGCCCGCCTGTCGGTTCGTCCATGAACACCAGCCGCGGGCCGGTCACGAGGTTGCGGGCGATCTGCAACCGCTGCTGCATGCCGCCTGAAAACGCCGAGGGCCGGTCGTCAACGCGGTCATCGGGGATTTCCACGCGGTCGAGCCAGTCCAAGGCCTGCGCTCGGATGCTGCCGTAGTTGCGGGCGCCCACGGCCATCAGGCGCTCGCCCACGTTGCCGCCCGCGCTCACCCCCATGCGCAGCCCGTCACGGGCGTGCTGATGGACGAACGCCCAGTCCGTGCGCCCCAGCATCCGGCGCTCGGGCTCGGACATCCTCAGCGTGTCGCGCGGCCCCTCGGCGCGCGTGTCGAACAGGACCTCGCCGGCATCAGGAGCTAGCTGGCCGGCGAGGCAGTTGAGGAGGGTGGACTTGCCCGAGCCACTCTCCCCGACTATTCCCATCACTTCGCCCGGATAAAGATCGAAGGAAACATCCTCGCATCCGATCCGGGCGCCGTAGAATTTCGAGACGTCCTTGACCTGCAGAAGCGGTGTCGTCATTCGGCGCCCTCCTCGTAAGGGGCGCCCTGCGCCCCGACATGGCCCGCCGCGCGGCGCGACCGGCAGTAATCGGTGTCCGAGCACACGAACATGCGCCCGCCCGCGTCATCGGTGATGACCTCGTCGAGGTAGCTGTCCTCGGCTCCGCACAGGCCGCAGGGGTGATCGGCCTTCGACGGGTCGAAGGGATGATCCTCGAAGTCGAGGCTGGCCACGCGGGTATAGGGCGGCAGGGCGTAGATGCGCTGTTCGCGCCCCGCCCCGAAAAGCTGTATTGCCGGGCACTCCGACAGTTTCGGGTTGTCGAACTTCGGGATCGGCGAGGGGTCCATGACGTAGCGGTCCTCGACCTTCACGGGATAGGCGTAGGATGTCGCGATCGCGCCGTGCCGGGCGATATCCTCGTAGAGCTTGACATGCATTAGCCCGTACTCCTCGAGGCTGTGCATCTTGCGCGTCTCGGTCTCGCGCGGTTCGAGAAAGCGCAGCGGTTCCGGGATCGGCACTTGATAGACCAGGATCTGGTCCCCCGTCAGCGGCTCCTCGGGGATGCGGTGGCGCGTCTGGATCACGGTGGCCGCTGCCGTTTTCTCCGTGGTCTCGACACCCGCCGTGCGCTCGAAAAACTTCCGGATCGAAACGGCGTTGGTCGTATCGTCGGCGCCCTGGTCGATCACCTTGAGCCGGTCCTGCGGGGTGAGTGTGGCGGCACTGACCTGCACGCCGCCCGTACCCCAGCCATAGGGCATCGGCATCTCGCGGCTGGCGAACGGCACCTGGTAACCGGGAACCGCAAGTCCCTTCAGGATGGCACGGCGGATCATCCGCTTGGTCTGTTCATCCAGATAGGCAAAGTTGTAATCGGCCACATTTTCGCTCGTATCTTTCATCAAATCGGCCCTTTCCGACATTTTTCCGCCGACTTCCCGCGATAGCGTCGTGATTTCCATGCACACGGGAAAAGGGACGTGAACCAATGACAACGACGATGGTGATTATCGCGCTGATGGTGCTCTTCGGTGCCCTGCTGATCGGCAAGATGCTGACCGAGATGCTCCCCGAGAGCGGCACCGGGACCGACCAGGAAACCGCCGAGGAAAGCCGTACGCCGGCGGAATAAGGCTGCGGGCGGGGTCATTCGGCAGCCCCTTGCGCCGCGGCCTCGGCCCGCAGTTTCCTTACCAGCTCCAGTTCGGACTGGAAATCGACGTAGTGCGGCAGCTTGATATGCTCCAGGAAGCCCGTCGCCTGGATATTGTCGGCGTGCATCAGGACGAATTCCTCGTCCTGCGCAGGCGCGCCCGTGTCGTCCTCGCCCAGTTCTTTCCAGCGCAGGGCCCGGTCGACCAGCGCCATTGAAATGGCCTTTCTTTCGGTCTGCCCGAAAACAAGGCCGTAGCCCCGCGTGAACTGTGCAGGTTCCGTTTTCGACCCGGTAAACTGGTTGACCGTTTCACACTCGGTGAGCGTGATTTCCCCGATCTCGACGGCGAAGCCCAGCTCGGGAACATCCATCTCCACCGCTACGGTGCCGATGCGCAGCTCCCCGACAAACGCATGGTTGCGCGCGTAGCCACGCTGGGTGGAATACGCCAGCCCCAGGACGAAGCCCTCGTCCCCCCGCGTCAACGCCTGCAGGCGCAACGGGCGCTCAGCCGGCAACTCCATGGGCTCCCGCGTGAGGTCGGGGGGCGGGTCGTCATGCGCGTCCTCGCCCTGTATCAGCCCCTCTTTTCCCAGAAACTGCGTGATGTGCGGGACATCCCCCTCCGCGGGGGCTGCCTCCGGCGCCTCGGGCACCTCCCCATCGGCGGCCAGCTTGAAATCCAGCAAACGGTGCGTGTAGTCGAAGGTGGGGCCAAGAACCTGCCCGCCCGGCGCATCCTTGAACGTGGCCGAGATACGCCTTTCGCACGCCATCGCACCGGTGTCGACAGGCGCCGATGCACCAAGGCGCGGCAATGTCGTGCGATAGGCCCGCACCAGGAATATCGCCTCGATCAGGTCGCCACGCGACTGCTTGATCGCCAGTGCGGCAAGGTCGGGATCGTAGAGCGATCCCTCGGCCATCACGCGGTTGACCGCAAGCGCCATCTGCTCGCGTATCTGGTCGACCGAAAGCTCGGCCACGTCCTGGTCGCCCCGGCGCTCCTCCGCCAGCCATGCGTGCGCATTGTCTATGGCCTTTTCGCCGCCCTTGACCGCTACGTACATGGCGCACCCCCCGGCTTGGTCGACCGCGGCAACGCTGCAACCCGCCCGCCGCAGGTCAGGAAAAAGTCGAGCCCGAGCGGAAAGCACCGCGCATTGGCGCGCATCTCCCCCGCGTCGGGCAGTGATAGCGTGGCCCGCCCGTTGATACCGGGGCCGGTCAGTACCGTGCCGTCTTTCGAAAGCTCTTGCATCTCGACGATCAACGTCGCGGACCGGTCGGGATATTCCGGCGTGCCGGCGGCGTACTGCGACAATGGCAGCAGCTGCCCCCATGTGCCGATCGCGAACCGCGCCGCCCCCGCGGACACGACCGGCGCACCGGTATGGAAAGCCACCCAATCGCGCACCTCGGGACGATCATGCCCACCGGCAAGATGAACGCCCGTTTCCGGGTCGCACAGGGTCAGCAACAGGGTACCGGCAGCGGATGACAGCGGCGCCGGCGGGCGGGCCGTGTCGAGCGTTTCGATCGTGCCCGGGCACGCCATCGCCCGCATCGCACACCGAAACGCGCGCGCGGCCTGCACCGGCGCGTCTGAGAACCCGCCCTCGAGGGCATGTGCCTGCATCAGTCCTCTCCCCGCGCCATGGTGAAGAAATCGACCCGTGTCGCGGCCGCCTTGGCGGCGCGCGCCGCGCGCGCGGCCTCCAGCGCCTCTGCCAGCGGATCGAGTATCGCGGCGCGCAGCGTCTCGGCGCGGGTGGTCTGCATCAGCGCATCGATCAGCGCAGCGCGCGTGGCGTGCCCCTTGTCCCGGCCCTGCACGTAGGCATGCCCGACCTCGCCGCCATCGAGCCTGAGGGAACAGCGCGTCACCGTCATCTCGCCGAGGTTGAAGGGCGCCCCGGTGGCCCCGGTCCGGCCGCGCACCATGATGCCCCCCGATTCCGGGGCCCGCAACCACGCATAGGCCGGTTCGTATCCGTAATCCGACCAGAGGCGGGCAAGCTGTTTCGGCGGCGCCTTGGCCAGCAGGCCCATGCGGGTCCGGCGCTCATCGTCTGTGGTCATTGGACACCTTGCGCATTTGTCTAGAGATATATACAACTAGACAAATCAATAGTTGAAACCGGGACGCCCGGCAAGCCCCGGCCGAATGAAGGTTTCGTGACATGACAGACACCAAGCGCACCCCGGTCTGGAAATCCATTCACGACAGCCTGCACCGGGATATCACCGGGCAGCGTTACCGGCCCGGCGACAAGCTGCCCACCGAGGCGGAGCTGGCACGCCGGTTCGGCGTCAACCGCCACACCGTCCGGAGGGCGCTTGCCGCACTGTCGCAGGCCGGCCTCGTCCATGCGCGCCGTGGCTCTGGCGTGTTCGTGGCGCAGGAAACGGCCGACTACCCCCTTGGCCGCAGGGTACGGTTCCACCAGAACCTGCGCGCCGCCGGCCGCTTGCCCGGCCGGGAAATCCTTGCCCTGGAAACCCGCGCCGCCGGCGCCGACGAAGCCGAGGCGCTGGCACTCGCGCCGCAGGACCGGGTGCACGTCTACGAAGGGTTGTCGCTGGCGGACGGCCAGCCCATTGCGCTTTTCCGCAGCGTCTTTCCCGCCGCGCGATTTCCGGACCTGCCGACGGCACTTGACCGCGTGCGCTCGGTCACGGAAGCACTGCGCGACGCGGGTGTGCCCGACTACACCCGCGCATGGACGCGCCTTAATGCCAAGCTGGCCACTGCCACCCAGGCACTGCATCTGCGGACGACCGAGGGGGCGCCGCTGCTGCGGACGGTTTCACTCAATATCGATCCCGAGGGCCACCCCGTCGAGTATGGCCGGACATGGTTTTCCGGCGACCGGGTCACGCTGACGATACCGGATTCACAAGAGTTTTAAATAGGTTGTCACCAAACCGATACCTGCATGCCCTAACCTGTGGAAAACCAGTGCGTGAGAGCAGCGGCATGACCTCCAAACCCCCGGCAATGCGCCTGACGGGCGCAACCGTCCTGCGTGGCGGCGAGATGCAGGCGCGCTCGGTCGTGATAGAAGGCGGCCGCATCAGCAAGGGCCCGCTGCCAGAGGTGGATCTCACCGGCTATCTCGTGCTGCCGGGCATCATCGACCTGCACGGCGATGCCTTCGAGCGGCACATCCGCCCGCGCCCCGGCGCCGTGTTTTCCCTGGAACAGGGACTCATCGCCACCGACCGCGAAGCCGCGGCGCATGGCGTCACCACCGCGTGGCTTTCTCAGGGCTGGTCATGGGAGGGCGGTCACCGGGACCCCGGCGTTGCCGAGCAAGTGCTGGCGGTGCTCGACGAGTACAGGCCCCGGGTGCAAACCGACCTGCGCGTGCAGTTGCGGTGTGAGACCCATACCGTCGATACGCAGGATCGCCTGCTCGAAGCGATCGCGCGCCACAAGGTGCGGTATGTCATCTTCGGCAACCGGCTGGACGACACGCCGAGCCCGTCGCTGTGGCCGGATCACGAACTGGCCGCCTGCGCAAGATCTGCCGGACGCACGCCCGACCAGCACATCACGGCCATTCGCGAGGCGCGCAAGCAGGCAGCGGCGGTGCCCCGGCACCTTTGTACGCTGGCCGCGGCATTCGACGAGATGGGCGTGCTCTACGGTTCGCACGACGACCGCGACGCCGAGACGCGTGAAACCTATTCGATGATCGGGGCGCGGATCTGTGAATTCCCACAGACGCGCGCCGCGGCAAAGCTGGCCCTCGCAGTCGGCGATCCCGTGGTGATGGGCGCACCCAACGTGCTGCGCGGCGGGTCCTGTTCCGGCCACGTCTCGGCACAAAGGCTGATCGAGGCAGGCGAATGCGATGTGCTCGTGTCAGATTACTGCTACCCGGCGCTGGCCAAGGCGGCGTTTTCCCTTGTCGACCGCGGCCTTCTTGGCCTGCCGCGGGCATGGAACATGATATCGCAGCGCCCGGCCGAAATCATGCGCATGACCGACCGCGGCGTGATCGCCGAAGGCAAGCGCGCCGATCTTGTCATCGTGAACGAATCCACGCGCGACATCGAGGCCACGCTGGTCGCGGGCCGCATTAGCCACCTGACCGGCGAGGCCGCCCGGCGTTTTTTGGGGGCGCCGGCCGGGCTTGCCATGGCGGCGGAATGACGGGAACGGCGTGATTTGCGCAATCCTGTCATGCCGGCGTTACGGGACGAATGTAGACAACTACTGCATTTATCCACGCGATTTCAGCATCAGGGCGGGGCGGTTCCGCGAGCCGCACCGCCTATTGACCCGACCGATGATGAAAACGTGTCATCCTCCATGTCTTTCGAGGAATGCCTCGGCGGACAGCGCCCGGAAATCCTCCAGCGCGGCGCGCAACGTGTCATGGCTCCAATCCCACCATGCAAGCGCCATCATCCGTTCGGCCAGCCGTTCCGGCAGGCGCGCGCGGACCGGCGCCGCCGGCACCCCGGCCACGATGGTGTAGGGCGCCACGTCGCGTGTAACGATCGCACCCGACGCCACCACGGCCCCATGTCCCACGGTGACCTCGGGCTTGATCTGCGCGTTGTGCCCCAGCCACGTGTCGTGACCGATCGCGGCCCGTCGCGAGCGGCGTCTTTCGAACCACCCGGCATCGTCCTCGGCACCGTCCCAGTAACTGGCGGACCGGTACATGAAATGATGGAGGCTGGCGCGATCGAGGGGATGGTCGGTTGCCCCGATGCGCACGAAACTGGCGATGTTGGAAAACTTTCCCACATCGGCGTTGGCGATGTCGCAGTAACGGTCGCAATAGGAATAATCCCCGATCACCGAATGCGCCACGCGACTGCCGCGCCCGATCTCGCAATAGCGGCCGAAGCTCGTGTCGGCAATTTCGCAATCGGGGTGTATCACCGCCTCTTCGGGCTTCAATCTCGGCATGGCTTCTCCATTGTGGCTTGGGTCCTGCGGCGCGTCATCGCCCGGGCGGATCGACCCGGGCAATCCCGACCGGTCCGGTCGGGCGCGCCGGAACTGTGGCCCCGTGTCAGTGACCGCTGTCGTCGGATGTGATGAGCCGCGCGCGCAGCCAGCCGGAAACCCAGTCCATCAGCATGACCATGAGCACGATCAGCACGATGTAATAGCTCACCTCTTCCCAGTCCTTCTGTGTGATGATCGCCTGCGTCAGCAACAGGCCGATCCCCCCGCCGGTGATGGCGCCGATGATCGTCGCGCTGCGGGTATTGGATTCAAGGTAATACAGAAGCTGGCTGAGGAGGACGGGCGTGACCTGCGGGATTACGCCGAAGCGGTAACGCTGCAGCGGCTTGGCGCCGGTGGACTGGACCCCCTCGATCTGCTTGTCGTCGACGTTTTCCAGCGCCTCGGAGAACAGCTTGCCAAAGCTGCCGGTGTCCGTCAGCAGGATGGCGAGCGCGCCGGTGAGCGGTCCCGGCCCGAAGGCCCGGGCCAGCACGATCGTCCAGATGAGCGCGTCCACCCCGCGCAGGAAGTCGAATATCCGTCGGATTCCGAAACGCACGGTCCGCACAGGAGAGAAGTTGCGCGCCGCCACGAAGGCGACCGGAAGCGCAACGATCGCGGCGCCGAACGTGCCAAGGAAGGCCATCAAGACGGTCTCGAAGATCGCCCAGGCGACTTCGCCGTGCCGCCACATCTTGTTGTTCCAGAAGTCATGCAGCATGGCCGAGACGTTCGAGCGCCCCTCGACCACACGATCGGGCGACAACGCCAGCGCGGCCAGCTCGCCAAAGGACTTGCCGTGAAACGGGCTGTCGAGAGTAAACCAGAACAATTCCCAGCCGAACTCGTACTTGAAGAGTTCCGCCCGCGTGCGGGTCACCGTCAGGCGGCCCCGTTCCGTCGTGACGGCAAGCCGGTTCTTCGAGGCGCTGATCCAGTCGGGTTGGTCCTCCATCGTGCCGCTCGGAAAGACCATGTCGACGCCACGCCGCGATGGCTCGGCCTCGATGGTGCCGAAACCGGGGATGTCGTAGAAGACCCGGCCTTTGTCGAAGGTCACTTCGTGACCCTGCCCCAGATCCGCGACCGCGCCGGTATCGGTCAGCGTGACCCAGCCGGGCGCCGTTCCGGGCTCGTACGCGCCCTTCCGCTCGCCCTCTATCGCGATTTCCAGCGTGTCCGACCTGTCGTCGAACAGGACATGCGTCTTGTAGCTGTAGCTGTCGGCCACCAGGGTGCGCGCGTTGTCCAGGCTGGCGCGCTCGCTCAGGCCCGGGATGTCGAAGGCGAAGAAGATGTAGACGAAATAGGCAAGGATCACGGCCGGCAGGCCGAAATTGAACAGCCGCTTGCGGCGGAACAGCTGCGAGGCACCCTGCTTGAGGTCCTGCGGCAGGTCTGCGGTCACGGTCATGCTGGCCTCCCCCGGGTCAGGCGGTCACGGTAATGCGACGATATCTGGTCGAAGAGCACGATCGTCAGGAACAGCAGGATGAAGATCGCGGCCGCCTCGTCGAATTTTCCCTGGCCCCAGGACATCGCGTTACGCAACTCGTAGCCGATGCCGCCGGCCCCCACGAATCCCAGGATCGCCGAAGCGCGCACGTTGACTTCAAACCGCAGCAGCGCGTAGCTGAGATAATTCGGCGCGACTTGCGGCATCACCCCCAAGAGCATCCGCTGCGACCAGGTAGCCCCTACGGAGTGAAGCCCCTCGACCGGTTTGAGGGACGCGTTCTCGTTCACTTCCGAGAAAAGCTTGCCCAGCGCTCCAACGGTGTGAAAGGCGATGGCGATCATGGCCGGCACCGGCCCGCCGCCGAGGACGAATATCAACACCAATGCGATCACGATCTCCGGGACGGCCCGCATGATGTCCATGATCCGGCGGAAAACCGGTATCAGGCGGGGCCATTTTGCCATGCCCCGCGTGGCCAGCAATGAAACGATCACCGCGCCGAGCGCACCGACGAGCGTCGAGGCGGCGGCGATGTTGATCGTCTCGATCATGGCGGGCAGGAAGGTCAGCAAGTGGCCGGGAAGCTGCACCGCCTTTTCAGACGCCTCGCCCCAGACCTGCGCCGGGAAATCCAGCATGTTGTGCCATCCATCCCAGAAACCGCCGGCATTGCGGTCATCGGCGATCCGGAAGCCCGAGACCATGAGCGCCGCGAACACCGCCAGCATGATCCCGGAATAGACCCGCTTGCGGCGCGTCAGCGCCATGTAGGCGGTGCGCACCTCCCGGGTCGTCGGTGTGCCCTCGGCGCTCAACTCTGACATCGGCCTGCCCTGTCGTTATTCCAATGAAACGGGCCCTGCGCATGGCAGGGCCCGCATGGCCGTGCGGCCGGTTACTGCATCTTCGATTTGCGTGCCTCGATGATCGAGGTGTAGGCGTCGTGGCCGATCGGCTGGAAGCCGAGCGCTTCGCCGGCCAGAACGCCGTAGGCGCATTCCTCGTCCAGCGACGGCAGGGTGGCCATCAGCGCGGTCACCTCCAGCTTGACGCGCTCGGGCAGATCCTTGCGCAGGACGATCGGACCTTCGGGGATCGGGTTCGATTTCCAGATCTGAACGAGGTTGTTCATGTCGATCAGGCCCGCATCAACGGCCTTGCGCAGAGCGCCCGAGTTATAGCCGTCTTCCCAGTTGCCCAGGCCGTCGGCCCAGGTCACGCCGGCGTCGATGTCGCCGTTGTTGACCGCCACGATGGTCTGCTCGTGACCGCCGGTGAACACCACGTCGGAGAAGTAGTCGCCCGCCTCCATGGTGATCTCTTCGCCTTGCTGCGGGATCTCGATCGAGGGGATCAGATAGCCCGAGGTCGAATTCGGATCGCCGAAGCCGAACACCTTGCCTTCCATGTCTTCCAGCGAGGTGATCCCGCTGTCAGCACGGGCAAAGCCGATCGAGTGATAGCCATAGCTGCCGTCAACGTTTACCTTGACCAGCACCGGCTCGACGGCGTCGGGATCTTCGAGGTAGGTCTTGGCATAGCCCGATGCGCCCAGCCAGGCCATGTCGATGGTGCCGCCCAGCAGGCCCTGGATGACGCCGTTGTAGTCGGCCGGGGCGAAGAGCTTGGTCTCGACACCGAGCAGGTCCTCGGCCTTGGCCCGCAGGCACTCGTTGGAGTTCAGGCGGTCCTGGGCGTTCTCGCCGCCGAGCAGCCCGATGCGGAATTCCTCGATCTCCTGGGCCGCGGCGGGCACGGTCAGGGCGGTCGTCGCCACGATGGCAGCAATCATTTTCTTCATGTCTGTCTCTCTCCGGTTGCGGTGGTGCACCCGCCGCCGCCGCGACGGGATCTGGAAGGCTCAGACCGTCGCCTCGGCCTCGTAGAGGGCCGCGCGGGCTGCGCGGTCGAGCGTGTCTAGGCTGGTGGAGGTGCTCTCTTCGGTGAACGAGGCATCGGCGCCGTAGATGTCGCGCGCCACGCCAGTTGTCAGCTGGGCCGGCGTGCCGTCGAACACGATCCGGCCGTGCAGCATCCCGATCACGCGGTCGCAGTAGCGCCGCGCCGTATCCAGCGTGTGCAGGTTGGCGATGACGGTACGGCCGTCCTCTTCGTGGATGCGGCGCAGGTCCTCCATCACCAGCTGGGCGTTCATGGGGTCGAGCGACGCGATGGGTTCGTCGGCAAGCACCATCCTGGGCTCCTGCATCAGCGCCCGGGCGATGGCGACGCGCTGCTGCTGCCCGCCGGACAGCGCCTCGGCGCGCTTGGGTGCATGCTCGGCGATCCCAAGCCGGTCCAGTATGTCGATGGCCCGGTGGATGTCCGCTTCCGGATAGAGGTTGAACATTGTCGACAGCGTCGAGCGGCGGTTCAGCGTGCCGTGCAGCACGTTCGAAACCACGTCCATGCGCGGGACGAGGTTGAACTGCTGGAAGATCATCGCGCAGTCGGATTGCCACGCGCGCTTCTGCGTGCCGGTGAGCGCGGTCACGTCACGACCCTCGAAGGTGATCGTGCCGTCGGTGGCGTCGGTCAGCCGGTTCAGCATGCGCAGCAGCGTGGACTTGCCCGCGCCGGACCGGCCGATGATCCCGATCATGGCCGGACGATCAACCGTGAAAGATACCGCATCGACCGCCGTGTTGCGGCCGAAAGACTTGGTCAGCGACGTGATTTCAAGCAAAGTCCATTCCCCCGACATGTCGGCCGCCGGGGTAGAGGCGGAGTTCAAACCATTTGCGACGGTTCGTTAAAACTTCTGTGACGGCTTCAGGGGCGCCACGCCCGATCGGCGGCACTTTGCCCCGGTGGCGCCCCGCCAACCATTGCACTTGCGCGGGCGCATACCGCAACGTATCCCGGCGCAATGACGCCCCGCCGCTCGACCAGACTTAGCCGCGACGACTGGCTGGCCGCCGGCATCAAGGTGCTGGCGGACCGGGGCGCCGACGCGCTGAAGGCCGAGCCGCTGGCCCGGCACCTGCAGACGACCAAGGGCTCGTTCTACTGGCATTTCACGGATGTGCCCGCCTTTCACGAGGTACTGCTGACGCGGTGGGAAGAAACGGCGACGGACGAAATGGCGCGGCTGCTGGAGGCCACGCATACGCCGGTCGCGCGGCTGCGGGAATTGGCGCAGGCGATCGCGGAGCCGCGGTGGCAGCCCGGCGCGGCCTCGGTAGAAGCCTCGATTCGCGCCTGGAGCACGGTCAACGACACGGCGCGCGCGGCCGTTGAACGGGTCGATGCGGCACGGCTGGCACAATTGCGGGCCCTGCTTTCCGAGACCGGCATCGGCAACCCCGAGATGGCAAGCATCCTGCACGGCGCGGCAATCGGCATGGCCATGCAGGGCGCCGGCGCAGAAACAGACAGGCGTGCGGCAATCGGGTCGCTGGTCGATCTGGTTCTGGCGCTCAGATAGAAACGGGGCGCGGCCGCCGGTGCACCGCGGCCCCGGCATCGCCTGCGTGATCAGCCAGTGCCGGACCGTCCCTCGAACCGCGCGACGAATCGCGCCCGTGCCTCCGGCAGCGGCTTGTTCCCAAGCTCCGGCGCCAGATGTGCATTCAGGAAATGACCCGTTACATGCAGGCCTTGCGCAATCTCCGAATCCGGCGCAGGCCCTTGCCCCAGCAGGCATGCGGGCAACGGCAGCAGCCGGTCGGCCCACGCGCCCGCGCCGCCGCGCGACACGGCCCGCCCCGTGCGCGGAGAGACATAGGACAGGTCGTTGGCCGCCGTTCCCATTACCGCGCAGGCGGACAGGTCGAGACCAAAGCCCATTTCCTCCAGCAACGCCATTTCCCAGTGCAGGTAGGCCAAAGGCCAGACCTCCCGCTGCCCCAGCAGATCGAGCAGGGTTTCCGTCCTGCGGTAAAGCCGCGCATGCGCCTCGCGCTCTGGCAGGCAGAACAAAAGCAGCGCCACCACCGCGTTGAGACCCGCCAGCGAAAGGCGGCTGCTCATCGATTCCACGGCCCGCGACCGGAGCGGCTCGACCGTATAGGTCCCGATGTGATCCTCCAGCCTCGCGCGCCAGGCGACATCAAGCTGCGCGCCGGGTTGCAGCACCGGCGCCATCCTGCGTGACGCGCCGCCCCTGACAACACCTGCATGACGTCCGTGCGCGGCGGTGAACACTTCGATGATGGATGACGTCTCACCATGACGGCGCGCCGCCAACAAGATGCCCTGATCGCGCCACTCCATTCGCGCCCCCTGCCCTTTTCGGGCATGGGACACCAAATGCACGCCGATGCCAAGCGCGATAGAAATGAGCCGCGATCTGTGTTTAGTGTCGGCCCGAAGCAATTCGGTACGGTAACGGGAGCTAACGATGTCGTCCTTCAAAAATGCGGCCTTGATTTCCGCGACGCTCGCGCTCGGCGGCACGTCCGCCGCGGCCGAAGAGAGCGTGATGGTGGTCTTCGACGGGTCGAACTCGATGTGGGGCCAGATCGACGGCACCGCCAAGATCGAGATCGCCCGCGGCGTGATGGACAACCTTCTCGGCGAGTGGACGCAGGACCGGCAGGTCGGCCTGATGGCCTATGGCCACCGGCGGAGGGGCGACTGCGGCGATATCGAAACGCTCGTTCAGCCCGGCACGGACACGCGCGCCAGTATTCTGCAGCGCATAGAGGGCATCACCCCCACCGGCAAGACACCCCTGACCGACGCGGTGGAACGGGCGGCGCAGGAGCTCGCCCATACCGACCGTCCGGCGACGGTGGTTCTGATCTCGGACGGGCTGGAAAGCTGCGACCGCGACCCCTGCGCGCTGGCGCGCACGCTGGAACGTTCGGGCGTCGGGTTCACGGCGCATGTGGTCGGGTTCGGCCTCGGGGCGGATCAGGACGTGAGTTCGCTGTCCTGCATCGCGGAGGAAACCGGCGGCACCTATATCCAGGCCGGTAACGCGGCGGAACTGGAACAGGCGCTCAGCAATGTCAGCACGGCCGTCGCCAACACGCCGGAGCCCACCCCCGACCCGGAACCGCAATTGCCTCAGGTCAGCGTGAACGGCCCGGCAAAAGCGGTGGGCGGCTCGGCGGTGACGGTGACGTGGGAGCCCACGGTCGCGCCCGCCGATTACATCACGGTCGTCCCCGCCGGCGCCGAAGAGGGCGAATACGGGCCCTATGAAACGGTGCGTGACTCGGAGTCCGTGACGCTGACGATACCCGGCGATCCAGGGGTTTACGAGTTTCGCTACGTCCACAACGCGGATGACACCACGCTCGGCACGGCCGGGCTGGAGATCGGCGCGCCACAGGTTACCCTGTCGGGGCCCGGTACCGTCCTGACCGGTGCGGATCTAGACGTGACATGGCAGCCGGCGATCAATGCGAACGACTACGTTACGATCGTGCCCGCCGGTGCGGAGCAAGGCAGTTACGGCTCCTACGTGACCGTCCGTGACGACACCCAAGGCACGCTGACCGCGCCATCCGAGCCGGGCGAATACGAACTGCGCTACGTTCTGGAGGTGAACGACAGCACGGTCGCAAGCCAACCCCTGCAAGTGACCGAACCACGGGTCACCATCGACGGCCCCGACACCGCGCTCGCCGGGTCGAGGTTCGCCGTCTCGTGGACCGGTGCGGTGCACAAGGACGACTACGTCACAATCGTCCCCGCCGGCACGCCCGAGGGCGAGAGCGGCAACTACGCCCGCGTCCGCGACCGCTCGGAGGTCAAGCTGCAGGCCCCCGCCGATACCGGCCTCTACGAGCTGCGCTACGTCCTCGACGAGGGCGACAGGACGCTCGCCACCGCGACGATCGAGATCACCGCGCCGGAGGTCACCATCGACGGCCCCGACACCGCGCTCGCCGGGTCGAGGTTCGCCGTCTCGTGGACCGGTGCGGTGCACAAGGACGACTACGTCACAATCGTCCC
>NZ_JBISDG010000029.1:0-45328 GCF_044472985.1 Roseovarius salis
GGCGGCGCTGGCCGGCTGCGCGCAGGTGGCCGCATGACCGTGACGCAGGGGCAGTTCCACGACGCGCTGCTCGACAGCGCGCGCGACGCGCCCGAGGGTCTGACCGACGGGCAGGGCCGGCCGGCGGGACGCCGTTTCGACATCTACCGCAACAACGTCGCCACCGGCCTGACCGAGGCGCTTGAGGTCAGCTTTCCGGCCATCGTCAAGCTGATCGGGACCGGGAATTTCCGCAAGGTGGCCGGTCTCTTTTTGCGGCAAAGCCCTCCCGACATTCCGATGATGATGGCCTATGGGGCCGCCTTCCCGGGTTTCCTCGCCGGCTTCGCGCCGCTGGCGCAGTATGGCTACCTGCCCGACGTCGCCCGGCTGGAACAGGCCCTGCGCGAGGCCTACCACGCCGCCGACGCCGAGCCTGCCGATGCGGCCGTACTCGAAACGCTGCCGCCCGACATGTTGGCGGACACGCGCCTGCAGCTTGCCCCGGCGCCGCGGCTGGTGCGGTCCGAATGGCCGGTGCACGCCATCTGGGCCTACAACATGGAGGACGGCCCCAAGCCCCGCGGCGGCGCGCAGACGGTGCTGATCACCCGGCCCGGCTATGACCCGCAAATGACCGTCGTGGACACCGGCACCGCCGCATTCGTGGATGCGCTGGCCGGGGGTGCGACGCTCGGCATCGCCCATGACCACGCGGCGCAAGCGGCGGAAACCTTCGATCTTTCCGCGGCGCTCGGGCTGCTGCTGCGGGAGCGTGCCATTTCACGAATAACGACCGGAGACACACACCCATGACACCGCTGGTTTCCCTCCACACCGCGCTGTTCGCCCGCCTCGAGCGCGCGGACTGGATCCTGCCCACGCTCGCCCGGTTTCTCTTCGCCGCGATTCTGCTGTCGTATTACTGGGCGTCGGGACTGACCAAGCTGGGCGACGGCCTGCTTGGGGTATTCCGGCCCTCGATGGGCGCCTACGCCCAGATATTCCCCCGCGCGATGGAGGCGGCAGGATACGACACCAGCCAGCTGACGGTCTTTCACTGGGCGGTGGTGACCGCCGGGACGTGGGCGGAATTCCTGTTGCCGTTGCTCATCGTCACGGGGCTGCTGACACGGCTGGCCGCGCTCGGCATGACCGGCTTCGTCGTCGTGCAGTCGCTGACCGATCTCTACGGCCACGGCGCAATCGAGGAGGCCGCAACGCTGGGGTCGTGGTTCGACAAGGCCCCCGACGCGGCGATCCTCGACCAGCGCGCGCTGTGGGTTTTCCTGTTGCTGGTGCTCGTGGTCAAGGGCGCGGGGCCGCTCTCGCTCGACCGGCTGCTGGCGGCGCGGCGCCCCGCGTTTCTGGCACGGGCGCGGGCCTCAGAAATGTGACTTGGGCTCGTCGGGCTTGCCCGCGGCGATGGCCAGCAATCCGCCAAGCGCCGTCATCCCGATGGGGAACATGGTGAACACGCCGAAGTCGAAGGCATAGAGCATCATCCCCGCCGAGGCGAGCATCAGGATACCGCCCCAAAGCGCGCGGATGCGGGCCATACCGCCCCCCGCGATGGCCAGTAGCGGCGCGAGAAAGCTGACCGTGCGTATCAGGCCCACCCGGTCCACCTGGTGGGCCAGCCCGTCGATCTCGCCGAACTCGGCAATGAACTCGGTATAGCCATAGCTGAAGAACCCGACGATCAGGGCCAGGATGCCGCCGATCACGCCGAGGATAAGGGCCGCGTTACGCATGGTGTCCTCCGTTGCCGTACCGCCCCAGATAAGCAGCCCGCGCGCTCATCCAAGGAGCGCGGCCTGCACGTCCCGGCCCCAGCCGAGATGCATCTGCGCCCCGTCCACGATCAGCGGCCGCTTCATCAACGCGGGGTTCTCGACCAACAGCTCGCGCGCCGGGCGGGCGCGCGTCGCCGCATCCAGGCCACGCCATGTTGCGGACCGGACATTGACCAGCTCCGCGCCGAATCTGTCAAGGGCCGTATCCAGCACGGTATCGGGCACACCGTCGGCGCGAACGTCCCTGAATTCCGCATCTGGAAGCGATTTGCGTGCCTTGCGGCAGGTATCACAGGTTTTCAGACCGTAGATCACCATGGTGTGCATGCCTCATTTTTCTCCGCGTTCCCTGTCGCCCTGCCCCGTCCATGCCGGTTTTGCTTGCTTTTTACATTCCCGGTGCAATCATCGGGGCGTGACGTCGAAAGCTCGCTCCGTCTTCGGTTCCCGTCGCACGATCAGCCGAGTCTCGGGCGTGACATGGCCCGGCATCTAACCGGGGAAGTGACGACATGGAAGGAGATACGGCATGCCGACCGGCACCGTAAAATGGTTCAATACCACCAAGGGCTATGGATTCATCGCGCCGGACGAGGGCGGCAAGGACGTGTTCGTGCACATCTCGGCCGTCGAACGCTCCGGCCTGACCGGGCTCGCCGACAACCAGAAGGTGGGCTACGAGCTGCAGGACGGGCGCGACGGGCGCCAGATGGCTGGCGACCTGAAACTGCTCTGACACCACCGCATCCCCGACATCACGGACGATGTCAGGCCGGACTCTGCGGGCGATGGCTTGACCAGTTTTCGCCCATGGCCACGATGCAGGACGTGCCGCTCGCGTAGGACACGACGAGCGTCCAGTCGCCAGACCGGTCGGCCCAGACCTGCATGACCTGTTCGGGACCGCGCGTGCCCCATGCGCGCGGCGCACTGCCGAATTGCCGCGACAGCTTTTCGGTCATGGCGCTGGTCGGCTCGCAAACCACCTCGGCAATTGGCGTGGTGGCGGATGCCGGCCCGCCGGCAGCGATCAGCATGGCAAGCGCAATGGGGCGCATCAGGGCTTCCTCTACTTGGCTGTTCTGCGCCCCATTGTAACAGATTCATGACAGACTTGTATATACCCTGAATATACAAGAGGCGCGGGACGGCGCCCGCGCCTCTTTCATGCCGGGCCGCGTGGGTCAGCAGCCCTTCTGCCCCGCCACGCAGTTGTCGCGCGCCGTATACCGCGCGCGCTGCACCGGGTGGCGCTTGACCTCGTGCCAGGTCATGCTCGTGGTGGGCTGACCGCAACAGATCACCCCGCCCATCACGACCGGCTGCAAGCCGGAGGGGCAGTAGTTTTCCTTGGCCGGATAGCTGTAGAGCGTCGGACCACCCGCGCTGGCGGGCAACGCCACGAAACCGGCGAGGGCGACGGCGGCGAGAGAGGGAAGACTACGCATGAAAAACCTCTTGAGCATTGTGAAACGGACTTGGAGGGTCTGCTGCAAAGCCTACCCGTTGCGCCACGGCTGTCAAAGATTTTCAGGGCAAGGATGCGTTTCGGCCCGCCTGCCAGACGGGGTGACGGGCCGCCCGCTAACGCCGCAACAACTCCCGCAGCACGCAGCGCGGTGCCCCATCGCGCAGGATTATGCGCGAGATTTCTTCCCACCCTGTCTCCGCGAAGGGGGGCAGGAAAGTATCGGCATCCGGCACGTCCACCTCAACCTCGGTCACCAGCAGGCGGTGCGCGAGGGGCATCATCTCGGCATAGAGCTGCGCGCCACCGATGCCGTAAACCCGTGTCTGCCCGGCCTCCGCACAGGTCGCCAGCGCCTCTGCAACGCTCCCGCGGACAAGGTCCGCCCCCTCGGCCGCGCCGCGCGTCACCACGCAGTTCAGCCGCCGCGGCAGGGGCTTGCGGGGCAGGCTCTCCCATGTCCGCCGCCCCATAACCAGCGCCCCGCCCAGCGTCTCGCGCTGGAAAAAGCGCAAATCCTCGGGCGCGGTCCACGGTATACCCCCCGCCCGGCCGATGGCGCCGTCGCGGGCGCGCGCCACAACCAGCGACAGCATCAGACCGCCACCGGCGCCTTGATCGCGGGGTGCGGATCATACCCCTCGAAGGCGAAGTCGTCGAAGACAAAGTCGAAGATCGACGGCACCTGCCGCGCGATACGCAGGGTGGGCAGCGGGCGCGGCGTGCGCGAAAGCTGGGTTTTCACCTGTTCCATGTGGTTGGAATAGATGTGTGCATCCCCGATGGAATGGACGAACTCGCCGGGTTCGTAGCCGGTCACATGCGCCAGCATCGCCAGAAGCAGCGCATAGGAGGCGATGTTGAATGGCACGCCCAGGAACATGTCGGCCGAGCGTTGGTAGAGCTGCAGGTGCATCGTGCCGTCGAGGATGCGCACCTGCCACAGCGTGTGGCACGGCGGCAGGGCCATCTCCTCCACCTCGGCGGGGTTCCATGCCGACACCACCAGCCGCCGGCTGTCGGGCGTTGCGCGGATGGCGCGGACAAGCTCGGCGATCTGGTCCACCTCGCCCCCGCCCGGCCGCGGGAAGTGACGCCACTGGTGGCCGTAGACGGGACCGAGCTCGCCCGACCCGTCGGCCCATTCGTCCCAGATGCTCACGCCGTTCTTGTTGAGGTAGCCGATATTGGTGTCCCCAGACAGGAACCACAGCAACTCGTGGATAATGGAGCGCAGATGAAGTTTCTTGGTCGTCACCAGCGGAAACCCCTCGCGCAGGTCGTAGCGGCATTGCAGGCCGAAATAGGACAGCGTGCCGGTGCCGGTCCGGTCGCTCGACGGCGTCCCGTGCTCCAGCACCGTCCTCAGCGCATCGTGATACTGTTTCACAGCGGGCTCCTTGCTGACCGTTGCCCGCGAATCGCGCCGCAATCCGGCCGGGCACCACAAGATGTAGCGTGATCGCGCGGGGCGGGCAAAACGGTTTGCCATGCCCGTCCACGCCCCGCCGCGCGCAGCCCCTCGACACCGGCGCCAAGGCGTCTATCCTTGTTCCGGATGATCAATCAAAGGAGGCGAGCATGCGCGTGCGCTACCTGCACACCATGGTCCGGGTCAAGGACCTGGAGGTATCGAAACGGTTTTACGAATTGCTGGGGCTCAGGGAAACGCGGCGCATGGACGTCGAGGCGGGGCGTTTCACGCTGGTTTTCATGGCGCCCGAGGGACAAGAGGAATGCCCCGTCGAACTGACCTACAACTGGGACGGCGACGATGCCCTGCCCGACGACAGCCGTCATTTCGGCCACCTCGCCTACTCGGTGGAGAATATCTACGACATGTGCCAGCACCTCATGGATAACGGCGTGACCATCAACCGTCCGCCGCGCGATGGCCGCATGGCCTTTGTCCGCAGCCCCGACAACATCTCGGTCGAGCTGCTGCAGGAGGGCGACGCGCTGGAGCCCACGGAACCGTGGGCCAGCATGGAGAACACCGGCCATTGGTAGGACGCGCCGCGATATGCGCCGCCGCCCTGCTGTGGGCGGCGGCGGCCGCGGCGCAGGATACCGCCCCCTGCCGGCTCGCGCTCGTCCTTGCGCTCGATGTGTCCTCGTCCGTCGACACCGCGGAATACGACCTCCAGCGCAAGGGGCTGGCGGCGGCGCTGGATGCGCCGGATGTCCGGCACGCCATACTCAACGGGGCCCCGGGGCCCGTCGCGCTGGCGGTCTACGAATGGAGCGGGGCCGACAAGCAGAAGCTGCAACTGGACTGGACCATGCTGCGGGACGGCGCGGCGATCGACGCGGCGGTTGCCACGCTCGGCGCGATGGCCCGCAGCAACGCTGAATTCCCCACCTCGCTCGGGCCCGCGCTCGGCTATGGCGCGCAACTCTTGCAACGCGGTCCGCGCTGTGCGCGGCGGGTGATCGATGTCTCCGGCGACGGCGTCAACAACTACCGTTTCGGCCCGCGCGAAGCGTACCGGCACTTCCCGCTGGACGGTGTGACGGTGAACGGCCTCGTGGTTCTGGGCGGCGATGCCAGCGTGCTGGCCTATTACGGCGACGAGGTACTTCACGGCGCCGGCGCGTTTCTCGTCGTGGCCAACGGGTTCGAGGAATTCCGCGAGGCCATGACCCGCAAGCTCTACCGCGAGATAAATGACATCGTGCTGGGCCGCGCCGCGCCGGCGCGGCTGCGGGCTTGGCTGAGAACACGGGCGCGCGAGCGCCTGGCAGATGCGTCCGACCGCCACGCCGCGCGGCTTGGCATGCCCTACCGGCGGCTGACACTGCGCGACACGCGCTCGCGCTGGGGGTCGTGCTCGGCGCAGGGGGGACTGATGTACTCTTGGCGGCTCGTCATGGCACCCGGCGACGTGCTCGACTACGTCGCCGCGCACGAGGTCGCCCACCTGGCCGAGATGAACCATTCGCCGGCCTTCTGGAACACCGTCGCGCGGCTCAAGCCGGGCTACGAGACGCCACGGCGCTGGCTGCGAGAGAACGGGGCGGCGCTGCACCGCTACCGCTTCGGCGATTGACCTGCACGGCGCCATGTGATCACAAGTAGCCTCATGTTGATCACATCCCGCCCGGAACCCGGCCCCAGCTCTGCCCACGACCGCGTATATCGTGGGCTCCGGGGCCGGATCATGCACGGCGAACTGACGCCGGGACAGCCGCTGACCTTGCGGGGCCTCGCGGGCGAATACGACGTGTCGATGACCCCCGCGCGCGAGGCAATCCGCCGGCTTTCGGCCGAGGGGGCGCTGACGGTGTCCAGCTCGGGCCGCGTCACCACGCCGGAACTGGGCAACGAGCGCATCGAGGAGCTGGCCGCGCTGCGCGCCCTGCTCGAGGTCGAGCTGGCCAGCCGCGCCCTGCCGCGCGCGCACATCGCGCTGATCGACAGGCTGCAGTCCATCAACGGCAAGATCGCCGAGGACATCGCCCGGCACGACGCGGTCGGCTATATCCGCCGCAACCTGGAGTTCCACCGCACGCTCTACCTGCGGGCGCAGGCGCCCGCGATGCTGGCCATGGCCGAGACCGTCTGGCTCCAGCTCGGGCCGACAATGCGCGCGCTCTACGGCCGTCTCGCGCGCAAGGAGCCGCCGCATTACCACAGGCTGATCATCGCCGCGCTCAAGGCGGGCGATGAACCTGGCCTGCGCCTTGCCGTCCGGTCGGACGTGACGCAAGGCCTCAAGATGCTGCTGGCGTGATGGCCGGGCTGCCCGAACTCCTGATCGCGCTAGGGCTGCTGTTCCTCGCGGGGTTGGCGGCGGATTGGATCGGGGCGCGCACCCGCCTGCCCCGCGTGACCCTGCTCTTGGCATGCGGGCTGGTCGTGGGGGCGCCGGGGCTTGACCTGCTGCCGCCGGCCGCGACGGTCCTTTACGAATTCCTTTCTGTCACGGCGCTTACGATGGTGGCCTTCATCCTCGGCAGCGCGCTGACACGCGAAAACCTGCGCAAGCATGGCCGCGCCATCCTGTCGGTCTCCGCGATGATCGTGCTGGCAACGGTCGGGCTGGTCGCGCTTGGGCTCTGGCTGATCGGCGTGCCCGCGCCGGCGGCGCTGCTTCTGGGCGCCATCGCCACCGCCACGGACCCGGCCGCCACGCAGGACGCGATCCGCCAATCCGGGCATGAGGGGCCGTTTGCCGACCTGATCCGCGGTATCGTGGCCATCGACGACGCGTGGGGCCTGCTGACCTTTTCGCTCGTGGCGGTGGCCGCGCACGGCATGAACGGCGGGCTCGAACTGGCGCATCTGGCAAGGGCAGGGTGGGAAATCGGCGGCGCGCTGGTGCTCGGCGGGGCCATCGGCCTGCCGGCATCCTACCTGACCGGGCGGCTGACACCGGGCGAACCACTCCTGACCGAGGCGCTTGGCATCGTTTTCCTGACCGCCGGGCTGGCCATCTGGGCCGAGGTTTCTTTCCTGCTTGCGGGCATGGCTTCGGGCGTGGTGGTGGCGAACCTTGCCCGCCACCATGACCGCGCCTTTCACGAGGTGGAATACATCCAGTGGCCGTTTCTGCTGCTGTTCTTCATCCTTGCCGGCGCGTCGCTTGACACCGGCCAGCTGGCGGGGGCCGGCCTTGTGGGGCTGGTCTACATCATCCTGCGCATCGGCGCCCGCTGCGCCGGGGGCTGGCTGGGCGGCCGCATGGCAGCCACGCCCCAGGCCCACCGCCGGTGGTACGGGATCGCGCTGATGCCTCAGGCGGGTGTCGCGGTGGGCATGGCGCTGGTCGCGTCGCAGGCATTTCCCGAACATGCGGGGCTGCTACTGACGGTGACGGTGGGCACGACCATCATCTTCGAACTGCTGGGCCCGGCGGGCACGCTTCTGGCTGTCCGAAAGGCTGGGCAGGGGGACGACCCCGATGACCGGCCCCCGTCGCCGGAGCGATGAACACGGCGGAGTATCCGGCGCCTGGTCCCCCGGGTATTGTCATGACGCGGCATCAAGGCCACGTGAGGGGTCATGGAAACCGTCGTGACAATGCTCTCGTCTCCTGCCGCGCTCGTGATCTGGGGTGCCGTCGTTGCCGCCTGTGAAATCGTTCTGCTGCGGGATCTGCGCCGCAACAACGCGCATCTGATGGGACTGATGAAGGTGGTCTGGGCGCTGACCGTCCTCTATTCCGGTCCGCTCGGCCTGCTGATCTACTGGACCAGCGGGCGCAAGGAAATACGCCGGGACAACCTGCCGCGGCGCGCGTTCCGCTCGGTGGCGCATTGCTACTCCGGCTGCGGCATGGGCGAGGCCGCGGGTCTTCTCATCGCCGTTGGGGTGTTCCAGCTCTCGACCCCCTTTGTCGCGGGCATCACCTTCGCGTTGGCCTACCTGTCGGGATTTGCCCTGACGGTGGGGCCGCTGATGCAGGAGGGCGTGGCGCCGCGCGCGGCGGTGTGGGATGCCGTTCTGTCCGAAACCCCCAGCATCACCGTGATGGAGGTCGTGGCGATCACGGTCGATCTCTATCTTGCCGGCGGCGCCGGTCCGGGGCAGCCGCTGTTCTGGTCATCGCTGGCCGTGTCGCTGACCTGCGGCCTCGTCGCCGCGTGGCCGGTCAACCTCCTGCTGATCCGGTATGGCGTCAAGGAGGGCATGATGGACCCCCGCCAGACCCACCATCACGCAGCCTGACGCGGGCGCGGCCCGGTTCACGCCGCCAGCCCCTTCCGGCCCATCTCGAGGAACTTGTCGCGCCGGGCCTTGACCAGCGCCTTGCGGTCCTTCTTGGAAAGCTCCTCCAGCATCTGCGCAACGGCCTCACCGACCGAATCGATCGTGCCGGCCCGATCGCGATGTGCGCCGCCCAGCGGCTCGGGAATGACCCGGTCGGTCACGCCGAGCTTCAGCAGGTCCTGCGCCGTCAGCCGCAGCGCCTCGGCCGCCTCGCGCATCTTCTCGGCGTCCTTCCACAGGATCGAGGCACAGCCCTCGGGGCTGATCACCGAGTAGACGGAATGCTCCAGCATCGCCACGCGGTTGGCGCTGGCAAAGGCCACCGCGCCCCCGGACCCGCCCTCGCCGATGATCACGCTCACCAGCGGCACGCTGATCGTCAGGCAGGCCTCCGTCGCCCGTGCGATAGCCTCTGACTGTCCGCGCTCCTCGGCCCCCTTGCCGGGATAGGCGCCGGGCGTGTCCACCAGCGTGACCACCGGCAGGTTGAACCGGTCGGCCATCTGCATCAACCGTATGGCCTTGCGATAGCCCTCGGGACGGGCCATGCCGAAATTGCGTTCGATCCGGCTCTTGGTGTCGTTTCCCTTCTCGTGGCCGATCACCATAACCGGCCGGTCCCTCAGACGTGCAAGCCCGCCCATCACCGCCTGGTCGTCGGCAAAGTTCCGGTCGCCCGCAAGCGGCGTGTATTCGGTGAAAAGGGTCTCGATGTAATCCTTGCAATGGGGCCGCTCGGGATGGCGCGCGACCTGGCATTTGCGCCAAGGGCTGAGGTCCTTGTAAAGATCCTGCAGCATCGCCGCCGCCTTCTTGTCGAGCGCGCCGGCCTCCTCTTCCACGTCCATTTCCTGATTGGCGCGGGCCATGGCCCGCAGCTCCTCGGCCTTGCCTTCGATCTCGGCAAGCGGCTTTTCGAAATCGAGGTAGTTGGTCATGCGCGCTCCTGCCACTGGCGCCGCGATATATGCCCCTCAGCGGCGCGATTTGCAATCGGAACCGGGCGCGATCCGATTAGACGGCGTGCGCCGGCGCCAGGCCGTCACCGTCCATAACACGGGTCCCGCGCCGCCGCCATCGCCGGCCTGTTTCCTTCATCTTGCCCGAAATACTCTCGCCGAAGGCATCCGGCGGCCGCGCCAAGGCCGACCTAGGCCGCGCCGTTCCACAGCACGGGGAGGAGCGTGGCCACCAGAAGACCGGCCATCACCCAGTTGAAGGCCCGCAGCCGCGCACGGCTCTTGAGCAGGCGGCTGAGCTGCTGGCCCAGCACCGTCCAGCTGGTCGTGCTGACGGCCGACACGGCGACGTAGACGCCCGCGACCCACAGCACCGCGGCCATGTCGCGGCTGGCGGCATAAAGCGTGATTGCCGACAGCGCCATGCTCCATGCCTTGGGGTTGACCCACTGGAATGCCGCTGATTGCAGGAAGGTGAGCGGCCGTCCGCCCGCGGCGGTCTGTTCCGGCGGGGCGGCATTGGCGATCTTCCACGCGAGGTAGAGCAGGTAGGCCACGCTGACCACCTTCAGCAGCATGTAACTGGCGGGCCACATGTCGAACAACTGCATCACCCCCACGCCGACGAGAAAGACCATCGAGGGAAATCCCAACCCGATCCCCATCATGTGCGGCACCGTCCGGCGAAAGCCGAAATTGGCGCCCGATGCCATGAGCATCAGGTTGTTGGGCCCCGGCGTGATGACCGTCACGAAGGCAAAGGTGACAAGCGCGGTGAACAGATCGAGCGTCATGATCGCAACCCTATTCCACGCAGGACGCATTTGAATTGCTTTGTTTTGCGAATTGGCGTGCAATTTGCAATTATCCGGCTCAATGGACAGGATCAACGACCATATATTGCAAGAACTTGGCCGCGACGGCCGGATCAGCAACCTCGACCTGGCCGAGCGGGTCGGCCTGTCACCCTCTGCCTGCCTGCGCCGGGTGCAGGATCTCGAACGGCGTGGCGTCATCCGCGGCTATCGCGCGATGCTCGACCGGGCGCAGATGGGCGTCGGCTTTGTGGCCTATGCCGCGGTGGGCCTCAATTCCCATACCAAGGCCAGCCAGGAGGCGTTCGAGCGCGCGATGGACATTGCCCCCGAGGTGGTGGAATGCCACAACGTCACCGGCTCCGTGGAGTACCTGCTGCGCATCGAGGTGGCCGACCTGCCCGCCTACAAGGCCTTCCATACCGACGTAATGGGCACCCTGCCGCAGGTGAACGCGATCACCACCTTCGTCGTCATGGGCTCGCCCAAGGATGAACGGGCCTGATCCGGCCCGCGGACCGGTGCGACCAGCGTGATGCGGTGCTTCCGCGTTCCACCACCGGGCCGCGTGCCGGGCGCGATGCGCGACCAGAGGCTCGCCTTCACCGAAGCGCCTCTTTCCGTGGCCGAGGTCGCTGCTGCAACCCGCTTCGGCTCTCGCATGGGGGTCAGCCACGGCGCCCGCGCGGCCCTCGGGCACACACCGTTCCGCCTCCGCGCGGCGGCACGGTGTGGTGCGGCCGGCAATCTGGCCCCATAACGTTTGACTCACTGGCCCTAACAGAGTCATGCAGGTTCGGGCTCAAATATCCTTGAACGGGCTGTTGGCCCGCCCCCGGCGTCAGCGCCGGGCCCAACGTGATGGAGGCACGCAATGGACGGCAAACCACTGGACAACGATCTGACCGGCGTGATCGAGGCCGACCGCGCCCATGTCTGGCACCATCTTGTGCAGCACAAGCCGTTCGAAACGGTCGCTCCCAAGATCATCGTCGAGGGCAAGGGGATGCGGGTCTGGGACCAGGACGGCAAGGAACACATCGACGCCGTGTCGGGCGGCGTCTGGACGGTCAATGTCGGTTATGGCCGCGAGCGTATCGCCAACGCCGTGCGCGACCAGCTGATCAAGCTGAACTACTTCGCGGGCTCGGCAGGCTCCATCCCCGGCGCGATGTTCGCCGAGAAGCTCACCTCGAAGATGCCCGGCATGACCCGCGTCTACCAGACCAACTCGGGCACCGAGGCCAACGAGAAGGCGTTCAAGATGGTCCGCCAGATCGCGCACAAGCGTTACGGCGGGAAAAAGCACAAGATCCTTTACCGCGACCGCGACTATCACGGCTCGTCGATCGGGGCGATGTCGGCGGGCGGCCAGGAGGAGCGCAACGCCCAGTACGGCCCGTTTGCCCCCGGTTTCGTCAGGGTTCCGCACTGTCTCGAATACCGCGCGCAATGGGATTTGGAGGGCGAGGAATACGGCCAGCGGGCCGCCGACGCGATCGAGGAGGTGATCCTCGCCGAGGGGCCGGACACCGTCGGGGCGCTGTGCCTCGAACCGGTCACGGCGGGGGGCGGCGTCATCCCGCCGCCGGCCGGGTACTGGCAGCGGGTACAGGAAATCTGCCGCAAGTACGACATACTGCTGCACATCGACGAGGTCGTCTGCGGCGTGGGGCGCACGGGCACCGAATGGTTCGGCTACCAGCACTACGGGGTCGAGCCGGATTTCGTGACCATGGCCAAGGGCGTTGCGTCGGGCTATGCCGCGATTGCCTGCTGCGTGACCAACGAGAAGGTGTTCGAGCTTTTCAAGGACGACGATACCGATCCGCTGAACTACTTCCGCGATATCTCGACCTTCGGCGGCTGCACCGCCGGGCCGGCCGCCGCGCTGGAGAACATGGCGATCATCGAGGAGGAGGGCCTGCTGGAAAACACCACCGCCATGGGCGACTACATGCTTGACCAGCTGCACGCGCTCAAGGACCGGCACGCGGTGGTCGGCGACGTGCGCGGCAAGGGCCTGTTCCTCGGGGCGGAGCTGGTGGCCGATCGCGACAGCAAGGAACCGGTGCCCGAGAAGCAGGCGCAGGCCGTCGTCAAGGACTGCATGGCGCAAGGGGTCATCATCGGGGTCACCAACCGCTCGATCCCCGGCTACAACAACACGCTGTGCTATTCGCCCGCGCTGATCGCGACCAAGGATGATATCGACCAGATCATCGCGGCCACGGATTCCGCCCTGACGCGCATATTCGGCTGAACGCGGCTGGTTCCGCGGGATCGGCAACGCATCACCCGGCGCATCACCTGCGCCGGGTGATGCGCTGGCCCATGCGGCCGGCATCGCTTACGCGGTCGGCAGGATCACGATCTCGACACGGCGGTTCTGCGCCCGGCCTTCCTCGGTCAGGTTCGACGCCACCGGCTCGTCCTCGCCGCGGCCGAAGGTGTCGATCCGGTCAAAGGCGACGCCGCCCTCCATCAGAACATCGGCAACAGCGTTCGCCCGGCGCTCCGACAGGCGCTGGTTATACTCGGCACTGCCGGTATTGTCGGTGTGACCCTCCACCTGTACGCGCGACTGCGGATAGTCCTTCAGGCTGTCGGCCACGGTCAGCAGATCGCGGCGAAGTGCGGAATTCACGGTCGAGCTGTCGACATCGAACAGGATGTCCTGCGGCATGGTCACGATCAGCCGGTCGCCGGTGTTGCGGATGCCGATGCGGTCGTTCTGCAGATCGCGGCGCAGCTCGGCCTCCTGCTTGTCGAGGAAGCTGCCCGCCACGGCCCCGGTGGCCGCCCCGGCGACGCCACCCACAACGGCGCCCTTGGCCTTGTCATCCGACACGATGGCGCCCAGCCCGGCGCCGAGGATACCGCCCAGCAACGCCCCCTGCTTGGTGTTCCTGTTGGGGTCCTCGCCGCTCAGCTGTGCCGGATCGGTACAGGCCGTCACCGCCAGAAGCGAGGTGCCGGCAAGGAGAAGAATTGAATCGCGCGCTCGGGTCATGTCTTGGCCTCGTGTTGTTTGCTTGTTCGCCCAGTGCAGCTGGCGTTCACCGATAATAGGCAAGATGCCGCCGGACCCCAAGGGCGCACCGCCGTCCCGTCGGCACCGATCCGCGCATCGGCACCGTTAAGGCGCCTCATGCCCCGCTGCGCGCCGCCTCCCGTGCCAGCATGGCGCGCTTGAGTGGCAGCCCCCAGTGATACCCGCCCAGCCCGCCGGATTTGCGCAACGCACGGTGACACGGGATCAGCAGGCCCACCGGGTTGCGTCCCACGGCACTGCCCACGGCACGCACGGCGCGCGGCTGCCCGATGGCGCGGGCGATCTCGGAATAGGTGGTCACGTGGCCCGGCGGCACGGCCAGCAGCGCCTCCCAGACCTTGATCTGGAACGGCGCGCCGATCAGGTGCAGCGGAACCGAACGGCAATCCGTCGCCGCCATGCCCAGCGCCTCCGTGGCCCACGGCCGCAGCCGCTCGGGATCCTCGGTGAACGCCGCTTCGGGCCAGCGCGCGGTCATGTCGTCCAGCGCCGCCGCCCCGCCCAGCTCGTCGGCAAACGCAACGCCGCAGATGCCCCTGTCCGTGCCCATCACCAGCGCCCGCCCGAACGGGCTGTCGAACCAGCCGAAGGAGATGGCAAGCCCCGCGCCCCGGCGGGCATAGTCGCCGGGGCGCATCGCCTCCCACCGCAGGAAAAGGTCATGCAGCCGCCCCGACCCGGACAGGCCCAGCTCATGCGCGGCCTCCAGCGTGGTGAACCGTTCCGCCAGCAGCCGGCGTGCATGACCGATCACGAGGTATTGCTGGTACCGCTTGGGCGAAACACCCGCCCACTGCGTGAAGATCCGCTGGAAATGCGCCGGGCTCATCCGCATCCGCGCGGCCAGCTCCGCCAGTGTAAGCTTGCCCTCCGCCGCGTCGATCACCTCGATCGCCCGGCGGATCACGTGGTAATGATAGCCCTGCTGCGTCGCGGCGGTCATCACGGTCTCCCTGCTGCCACGCACGACCCTATAGCCCGGCCGGCGGCCCCGCGACCCGAATGTTGCGCATTGCCGGGATTGCGGGCATGAGGGGGCATGGCCAAGCAGCTCGACTATCACACTATCCGCGAGATATTCACCCGCTTCCGCGCAGCCGAGCCGGAACCGCGCGGTGAACTCGACCACGTGAACGCGTTCACCCTGCTCGTGGCCGTGGCCCTGTCGGCGCAGGCCACCGACACCGGCGTCAACAAGGCCACGAAAGAGCTCTTCAAGGTCGCCGATACGCCCGCGAAGATGCTTGAGCTGGGCGAGGAGGGGCTTATCGGCCATATCCGCACGATCGGCCTCTACCGCAACAAGGCGCGCAACGTGATGAAGCTCAGCCGCATGCTGGTCGATGAATATGGCGGCGAGGTGCCCTGCTCCCGCGCGGCGCTGCAATCCCTGCCCGGCGTGGGGCGCAAGACGGCCAACGTGGTGCTGAACATGTGGTGGCGCCACCCCGCGCAGGCGGTCGATACCCATATCTACCGCGTCGGCAACCGAACCGGGATCTGCCCCGGCAAGGACGTGGCCGCCGTCGAGCGCGCGATCGAGGACAACGTGCCGGTCGATTTCCAGCTGCACGCCCATCACTGGCTGATCCTGCATGGCCGCTATGTCTGCACCGCGCGCAGGCCGAAATGCGCCGCGTGCCTTATCCGTGATCTCTGCCAATTCGAGGACAAGACCCCATGACCAAATACCAGGCCATCGGCATCGGCAATGCCGTCGTCGATGTCATTTCGCAGTGCGACGACCGCTTCCTGACCCGCATGGGCATCGACAAGGGCGTCATGCAGCTCGTCGAGGCCGAGCGAGGTGAATTCCTCTACACGCAGATGGAGGACCGCTGGCGCATGCCCGGCGGCTCCGTCGCCAACACGATCGCCGGCATGGGCGCGCTTGGGCTGTCCACCGGCTTCGTCGGGCGTGTGCGCGATGACGAACTCGGCCACTTCTACGCCCGGGAAATGACCCGCGTCGGCACGGATTTCATCAATGCCCCCGTGACGGGGGGCGAGCTGCCCACCTCGCGCTCGATGATCTTCGTCACCCCAGACGGCGAACGCTCGATGAATACCTATCTGGGCATCTCGACCGAGCTCGGCCCCGACGACGTGGACGATGCCGTGGCCAGCGGCGCCGGGCTGCTTCTGCTCGAGGGTTACCTGTTCGACAAGGACAAGGGCAAGGCGGCGTTCCTTGCAGCGGCACAGGCCTGCCGCGCCGGCGGCGGGCGCGCGGGCATCGCCCTGTCCGACCCGTTCTGCGTCGACCGTCACCGCGACGATTTCCGCAAGCTGGTGCAGGAACTCGACTACGTCATCGGCAACGAGCACGAGTGGAAATCCCTCTACGAGACCGACGACCTCGGCGCCGCGCTGGAACGGGCCGCGGCGGACAGCGGGTTGATCGTCTGCACCCGGTCGGGCCACGACGTGGTGCTGGTCGAGGGGGAGGAGACGGTCACCGTCCCGGTGCGCCCCGTCACCCCCGTGGACGCCACCGGCGCGGGCGACCAGTTCGCCGCCGGGTTTCTCTACGGGCTGGCCACCGGCAGGCCGCTGGCGATCTCCGGCCGGATGGGCTGCATCGCCGCGGCCGAGGTGATCGGCCACTACGGCGCCCGGCCCGAAGCGGACGTGATGGAGTTGTTCCGCGCCGAGGGTCTCGTCTGAGCGGGCGCAACTGCCCGGCCCCGGCGCCGGACAGGGTATTTGGACCAAGAAGAAGCAACGGGTGCGCGCCCGGACCCGGCGTCGGTCGGCGCCTCGCCGATGCGGACCGGCCCGGGCGCGGCTTCTCCTTGGGCGGTCATCGGCTCCCCAGCCTGTACCGCGGGTCGAGGTCACCACACCGTGGTTAACATCCCGTTACCCGCTTCTTCTTGGTGGAAATACCCGGGGTGAATTGGCCGCAGGCCAAGAGGGTCGGCGCCCCTCCACCGCGTGACCCGATTTCTGCCCGTCATTCGCCCAGCTTGACATGCACTTCCTCGAGGTCGATCTCGCCTACCGGCATCTTGTTCGAGGGATCCTCGAAGTCGTATTTGAACAACTCGAAGTCCTGCTTGTAGATCTCGTAGACGAGGTGCATCGACAGGTCGTCGAAGTAGTCCTCGACGGGATGCGCCCGGCCCGGCCCGTGGCCCTGGCTCTCGTTGAAGCGCGGGATGGCGGCCATGTCCACCGGCTGCGGCGTCTCGATCGCGCCAAAGACATCGGCCATGCCCTCGTTGAAACGCTCGGTCCAGATGATCCGGTCATAGGTGCCGCCGTTGGCGATGAAGGTCGACACATGGCCGGACACGGCAGACCAGTGGATATCCGGGTCCATCGGGCGGCGCCACCTGATCGTGTCCCGCGCGAACAGCAGGAACCGGCGAAAGCTGCGTATCTGGTCGAACGGTTCGCTGCCGTCCTCGCCGCCCACCTCGACGCCGTATTTCTGGACCAGCATCGGCACCAGCTTGCCGCGGTAGCGCCGGCCGTTTCGCTGGATGCCGCAGATCTTGTCGAAGAAGCTGGACAGGATGCGCGTGTAGGGATTGCGCACGCAGGTGAAAGCGAAGGAGCGGTGCGTGGTGACGTTGTCGCGGATCAGCGGCTGGCTGTCCTCGCGCGCCCATTTGTGCAGGCCCGTCGTGGCATCGTGGATATCTCCGTCGAAGAATTCCCCGTGGTCGGAATAGTACATGATCTGCCCGATGGTCGAACAGGCGCATTTCGGCACCACGCGATAGACGACGCTCTCGCTCTCGGTCATCCACGTGCCCGGAAATCCCATCGCACTGCCTCCACCTCGTTTCTGCGCCCGGCCTCGGGGTCTCTTTAGATAACCGCATAAATGCCGCGAAGAAAGAATGTTTATTCACGGCGGCTTAGGGACTATCATGCCGACCATAAGGGCAGCGGGGCAGATCGGTCGGGCAATGGCGAGAATCGCGTTCATCTTGTTGTGCCACAAGAACCCGGAGGCGATCATCCGGCAGGCGGAAATGCTCACCGCCATGGGCGACTACATGGCAATCCATTTCGATGCCCGCTCCAGCCACGTCCATTACCGGATGATCCGCGCGGCGCTGGCGGACAACCCCAACGTCACCTTCGCGCGCCGGCGGGTCAAGTGCGGGTGGGGCGAGTGGTCGCTTGTGCAGGCCACGCTCAACGCCACCGAGGCGGCAATGGTCGCCTTTCCGCGCGCCACGCATTTCTACATGCTCTCGGGCGACTGCATGGCGATCAAGTCGGCCGCCTACGCGCACGACTTCCTCGACAGCGACGACGCGGATTACATCGAAAGCTTCGATTTTTTCGAAAGCGACTGGATCAAGACCGGGATCAAGCGCGACCGGCTGATCTATCGCCACTACTTCAACGAGCGCACACAGAAACGGCTGTTCTACGCTTCCTACAACCTTCAGAAACGTCTGCGGCTGTCGCGCCGCATCCCGGACGACCTGCAGATCCAGATCGGCAGCCAGTGGTGGTGCCTGCGCCGGCGGACGGTCGAGTGGATTCTCGACTTCACCCGCAAGCGGCGCGACGTGATGCGCTTTTTCACGACCACATGGATCCCGGACGAGACGTTTTTCCAGACGCTGGTGCGCCATCTCGTGCCCGAAAGGGAAATCCGCACCCGCACGCTCACATTCCTGATGTTCACCGATTACGGCATGCCGGTGACCTTCTACAACGACCACTATGACCTGCTGCTGTCGCAGGACGCGCTCTTTGCCCGCAAGATCAGCCCGGAGGCGACCGAGCTGAAGCAGCGGCTCGGCTCGCTCTATGCCGATGACAGCGCGACGTTCCAGATCTCCGACGAGGGGCGCAACCTCTACAGGTTCCTCAGCGGCCGCGGGCGGATCGGGCGGCGCTTTACCAGCCGTTTCTGGGAAACCGAGAGCACGCTCGGGCGCCAGCGCGAACTGATGATCGTTGTCTGCAAGAAGTGGCACGTGGCCAAGCGGTTCCTGGCCTTCACCCGCCAGGCGGTGAACGTGCCGGCGATCGAGTACCTATTCAACGAAGAGCACACGCCCCTGCCCGATCTCGGCGGGATCGAGACGACGCTGGACAAGCGCACGCGTCACCGCCGCGCGCTGGTGCGGATGCTGTTCGACTATTTCGACACCGACCGGCTGATATTCTGCGTCGATCCGTCGGCGCTCGACCTGATGCAGGATTTCGCCGGCGACCGCTCCACCACGCGGCTGCTTGAGATCCAGTGCACCTTCACCGACGACTACCTCATCGGCCACGCCAAGCGCGTCGGTCTCGCCGGCGAGCAGACCCCGCCGGAGACACTGGAACGGCTCCTGCCCACCATCCGGGGCGAGATCACCTTCGAAAGCGACCGCATCCGTGACGCTGAATTCGAGCATCACGACGTCGTCCACGAATGGAATTCCCCGGAGGAGAACGCGCCCCGCATCGCCAGCTTCCTTGATATCCCGCGCGAGAAGGCGCTAGACATCGCCCGGACACCCCGGCTTTTCGCAGATTAGGGCCCGATCAAATGCCATACGAATACGACGACCAGAACATTTTCGCCAAGATCCTGCGCGGCGAGATCCCCAACGACACCGTGCTGGAAACGGAACACACGCTGGCCTTCAACGACATCCAGCCGCAGGCGCCCGTGCACGTGCTGGTGATCCCCAAGGGCCGGTACGTGAGCCACGACCATTTCGCGGCCGAGGCCTCGGATGCGGAGATCCTCGATTTCACGCGCACCACGGCCGCGGTATGCCGCCAGACCGGCGTTTCCCCCGGCGAGGGCGGCGGCGGTTTCCGCACCATCTCCAACGCCGGCGGGAACGGCGTGCAGGAGGTGCCGCACTACCACGTTCACATCCTCGGGGGCCGCCCCCTCGGCCGGATGCTGGACAAGGGCTGAGCGATGGCAGTCGCGCCCACCGCCGCCGGGGAACGCGCGGGCCTTGCCGCCCGGCCGGCCGCCCCCCATATCCCCCCAAGCCTTGAAGCATCGCGGAATTCCACCCCATGACCTTGCGCGCCCGCGCCGGCGATATCGTTGACCGGACGCTGTTCCAGAACTTCATCCTCGGCGTGATCCTGTTCAACGCCGTCATACTGGGGCTGGAAACCTCGGGCACGGCGATGGAGCGCGCCGGTCCGCTCATCATCGCGCTGGACACCGCGTGCCTGTCGGTCTTCGTTGTCGAGATCGCGCTCAAGCTCTTTGCCCGGGGCCCCGCCTTCTTTCGCTCGGGCTGGAACATCTTCGACTTCGTGATCGTGGGGATTTCGCTGGTACCCGCCGGGCAGGGCGTGTCGGTGCTGCGGGCGCTGCGTATCCTGCGCCTGCTGCGCGTGCTGTCGGTCACGCCGTCGCTGCGCCGGGTGGTCGAGGGGCTGATGAACGCGCTGCCGGGGATGGGCTCCGTCTTCCTTTTGATGGGGATCATTTTCTACATCGGCTCGGTCATGGCGACCAAGCTGTTCGGCGCGGCCTTTCCCGACTGGTTCGGCACCATCGGGCGGTCGGCCTATTCGCTGTTCCAGATCATGACGCTTGAGTCCTGGTCGATGGGGATCGTCCGGCCGGTGATGGAAACCTACCCTCATGCCTGGGCGTTCTTTGTGCCCTTCATACTGGTGACGACCTTCGCGGTGGTAAACCTCGTCGTCGGCCTCATCGTCAACTCGATGCAGGACGCCCACCACGAGGAGGACGCCGAGAAAACCGATACTTACCGGGATGACGTGCTGACCCGGCTCGACCGGATCGAGGCGCTCCTGAACAGGCGCGACCCGTAGGCCCCGCAGAGGGCGGCGCGACCTACCGCGCCTGCGTGAGTTCCAGGAAGACGTCCTCCAGATCCGCCTGCTCGGTCCGCACGTCGAGGATGCGGATGCCCGCCGCGCGCACCGCCTCCAGCACGCGCTCGGCCGGGGTGCGCCCGGCCTGGTAGGTGATGGCAATCGTGCCGTCGGCGCGCGCCTCCACCTCCAGCCCCTCGCCGGAGGGCAGCACGGACACCGGCGCGTCGGGCCTGATCACCATCGTCTTGGCGTCCAGCCGGTCCAGCAGCGCGGCGGTGGTGTCGCGGGCGACCAGCTCGCCGTGGTTGATGATCCCGATCTCGTCGCACATCTCCTCGGCCTCTTCCAGGTAATGCGTGGTCAGGATGATGGTCATCCCCTCGTCGTTGAGCCGGCGCACGTTGTCCCACAGCATCTTGCGCAGCTCGATGTCCACGCCGGCGGTGGGCTCGTCCAGCACGAGGATATGCGGATGATGCACCAGCGCCTTGGCCAGCAGCAGCCGCCGCCGCATCCCCCCGCTGAGCGTGCGCGCATAGGCGTTGGCCTTGTCCTCCAGCCCGACAAGGCGCAGGATCTCGTCGGTGCGGCGCTGCGATTTCGGCACACCGTAGAGCCCTGCCTGCACCTCCAGCGCGGCGCGCGGCGCGAAGAACGCGTCGAGGTTCAGCTCCTGCGGCATCACGCCGATTGCCGCGCGGCTCTGCCGCGGGTTCACGTCCTGGTCGAACCCCCAGATCGTCACCTTGCCCGATGTCTTGACCACCAGCCCGGCAAGAATGTTGATCAGCGTCGACTTGCCCGCGCCATTGGGCCCCAGCAGCCCGAAGACGCAGCCGGCGGGAATGTCCAGGTCGATGCCCCGCAGCGCGTGCTTCTCGGGGGCGCCCTTGCGCCCCTTGTAGGTTTTCGTCAGCCCCCGGATCTCTACCGCGTTTCCGCCCATGGACGCCCTTGCCCCCGCTTCAGTCATGGCACATATTCGGTCCTATTAGACCCATGCGGAAAAGGAAACGCCCAGATGGTGACACAGGCCCCCGAAACCCGGATCGTCGACAGCTACCGTGTCGCGTGCGACGGTGGCGAGGGCGCGCTCGGCCATCCCCGCGTCTGGCTCCAGATCCCGCACGAGACCGGCTGGGTCGAATGCCCGTATTGCGATGCCAAGCTCATCCACCGCGATTTCGAGGGCAAGGTCTGATCCAGCGGTGCGCCCTTGCGGGCGCGCATTTCTCCTCGCCGTCGCCCGCCGGGCGCCGTCTCGGGCAGGGAGATAGCTGCATGGCCTGGTGCGCTGCACCGGCGGGACGCCCGGCAGAGCCGCCGGCCACCGGGTATTTGGACCAAGAAGAAGCGATGACGACGGCGCGCTGGCGAGCGGGGGCGCGGAATGGGTAACGGCGACCTGACAGGGCTGGCGCGGCTCGCGGCGGCCTTTCGCAACTCCATGGCCGGGCTGCGCGCCATCTGGCGCGGGGAAGAGGCGTTTCGCCTCGAATGCGGCGTGTTCGTGCTGTGCGTTCCGGCGGCGCTGTGGCTGGGCGGGGACATGTTCACCACGGCGCTCTTGATCGGCTCGGTGCTGCTGGTGCTGGTGGTGGAGGTGCTCAACAGCGCGATCGAGGCGGCGATCGACCGCATCGGGAAGGAGCGTCACGAGCTGTCGCGGCTGGCCAAGGATCTCGGCTCGCTTGCCGTGCTGCTCGCGGCAATGGTGCCCGCGCTTTTGTGGCTGGCCGCGCTCTACCGCAAACTCGCCGGCTGACGCGGACAACTGGGCACTGGCCCCGCGATGCGGGCCGTGGCATATCGGTGCCGGCACATCACATCATCGCGGGAGCGCGCGCATGACATTCGGCAAAGGCTGTCACCTGCATCTCATCGACGGCTCGTCTTTCATATTCCGCGCCTACCATGCGCTGCCGCCGCTCACCCGCAAGTCCGACGGGCTGCCGATCGGGGCGGTGGCGGGTTTCTGCAACATGCTGTTCCGCTACGTCTCGGACGATCACGGGCCGGACGCGCCAACCCATGTCGCCGTGATCTTCGACAAGGGCAGCCACACCTTCCGCAACGATCTCTACGCGGAGTACAAGGCCAACCGCGAGGAGATGCCGCAGGATCTGCGCCCGCAGATCCCGCTGACGCGCGAGGCCACGCGCGCCTTCAACATCGCCTGCCACGAGATCGAGGGGTTCGAGGCCGACGACATCATCGCCACCCTCAGCCGCCAGGCGCGCGAGGCCGGAGGGCGGGTGACGATCATAAGCTCGGACAAGGACTTGATGCAGCTGGTCGGCGGCGGGGTCGAGATGCTGGACGCGATGAAGAACCGCCGCATCGACGTGGATGGCGTGCGCGAGAAATTCGGCGTCGACCCCGAGCGCGTGGTCGACGTGCAGGCGCTGGCGGGTGACAGCATCGACAACATTCCCGGCGCGCCGGGAATCGGGATCAAGACCGCGGCGCTGCTCATAAACGAGTACGGCGATCTTGAAACCCTGCTCGAGCAGGCCGAGCACATCAAGCAGCCCAAGCGCCGCCAGACCCTGATGGACAAGCGCGAACAGATCGAGATGTCCAAGCGGCTGGTGCAGCTGGACACCCACATGCCGCTCGATTTCACGCTGGACGAGCTGGAGATCCGCGACCCCGAGCCGGGGCCGCTCCTGGACTTCCTGGCACAGATGGAGTTCCGCACGCTGAGCAGGCGCATCGCCCAGGCGCTCGGGGTGGAGCCGCCCGTGATACCCGAACCTCAGGCCGATGCGGCCCCCGAGGCAGGCGCGCCGGGCTGGCCCGCCATCGACCCGGACCGCTACGAGCGGGTTTCGGACATGGCCGCGCTGAGGGGCTGGATCGACGCGATCAACGCGCGCGGCCATGTCGCGATCGATACCGAGACGACCTCGCTCGACGAGATGCGGGCGGAGCTGGTGGGGTTGTGCCTGTCGGTGGCGCCCGGCGCGGCATGCTACATCCCGCTGAGGCACCGCGGCGGCTCGGGCGACCTGTTCGGCGCCGACACGCTGGTCGAGGGGCAGCTCGACCGGGACACCGTTTTGGCGGAACTCAAGCCCGTGCTGGAGGACGACGCGATCCTCAAGATCGGGCAGAACATGAAATACGACGCAAAGATCCTTGCCGGCCACGGCATCCGCGTGGCGCCGATCGACGACACGATGCTGATGTCCTACGCGCTGCATGCCGGCCTGCACGGCCATGCCATGGACACGCTGAGCGAACGCTACCTGGGGCATGAACCGATCCCGATCAAGACATTGCTGGGAAGCGGCAAGCAGGCGATCACTTTCGACCGGGTGGATATCGACGAGGCGGTGAAATACGCCGCCGAGGACGCCGACATCACCCTGCGGCTTTGGCACCTGTTCAAGCCCCGCCTGCCGGCCGAGCGTGTCACGACCGTCTACGAGACGCTGGAGCGCCCGCTCGCCCCCGTGCTGGCGGAGATGGAGCGGACCGGCGTCAAGGTGGACCGCGACACGCTCTCGCGCATGTCCGCGGCCTTCGCGCAGAAGATGGCGGCGCTGGAGTCCGAGATCCACGAGATGGCGGGCGAGGAATTCAATGTCGGCAGCCCCAAGCAGCTTGGCGAAATCCTGTTCGACAAGCTGGGATACGAGGGAGGCAAGAAGGGCAAGACCGGCGCCTACGCCACCGGCGCCGACGTGCTGGAGGATCTGGCCACCATGCACGATCTGCCCGCCCGGGTGCTCGACTGGCGGCAGGTGAGCAAGCTCAAATCCACCTATACCGACGCGCTGCAGGACCACATCCACCCCGGTACGGGGCGCGTGCACACCTCCTATGTCCAGACCGGGGCGGCGACGGGGCGGCTCTCGTCCACCGACCCGAACCTGCAGAATATCCCCATCCGCACCGAGGAAGGGCGGCGCATCCGCGAGGCCTTCGTGGCCGAGGAGGGCAACGTGCTGCTGTCGCTCGACTATTCCCAGATCGAGTTGCGCATCCTTGCCCACGTCGCCGATATCCCCGCGCTCAAGACTGCGTTTGCCGACGGGCTCGACATCCACGCCATGACCGCCAGCGAGATGTTCGACGTGCCGCTGGAGGAGATGACGCCCGAAACCCGCCGGCGCGCCAAGGCGATCAATTTCGGGGTGATCTACGGCATTTCGGGCTATGGCCTGTCGCGCCAGCTCAGGATACCGCGGTCAGAAGCGCAGGGCTTTATCGACCGCTATTTCGAGCGGTTCCCCGGCATCAAGACCTACATGGATGACACCGTCGCCTTCGCCAAGGAGCACGGGCATGTTCGGACGCTCTTTGGACGCAAGATCCACACCCCCGAGATCTCGGCCAAGGGGCCGCGGGCCGGCTTCGCCCGCCGTGCGGCCATCAACGCCCCGATCCAGGGGACGGCGGCCGACGTCATCCGCCGCGCCATGATCCGCATGCCCGATGCGATCGCGGACCTGCCCGCGAAAATGTTGCTGCAGGTGCACGACGAACTGCTGTTCGAGGTCGCGGACGGCGCGGCCGGAGAGGTGACGGACGCCGCCCGCGCGGTGATGGAGGCCGCGGCGAAACCGGCCGTCCAGCTTGACGTGCCTCTCGTGGTCGAGGCCGGACAGGGCGCCAACTGGGCCGAGGCGCATTGACGCCAACTGTAAGGGATACGTGCCAGCCCACGAGGCAATCGCCCGGCGCAAGGCCGGGCGATCTGGGTTAGTCAGAGTCGGTTTCGTCGCCCCAGTCATTTGCGGGGCCCATGCGATGACCGCTCCCCGGCCGATGCTGCATCCTGCCCATTCCGGACCGCATATTCCGCATGCGCTCCATCCGCTCGGCCGGCGCGGCCATTTCCTCGCTGGTGATGGTGCCGTCGCCATCCGCGTCCAGATGCTGGAACCGGTCCACCATCGTCTCGCGAATCATGGCGCTGTGCAGGGCCTCGAACTCGGAAATGGACAGGGTGCCATCCCCGTCCTGATCGTATTCGGCCAGTTTGGCCTGCATCTGCTCGCGCATCTCCGGCGGTGTCACGCGGCCATCGCCGTCGGAATCGAGCATCCGCATCATGGCGCCACCCATCATGCCTCGGCCCATGCTGTCACCGTGCATTTGGTGCATCATCTGCATCATTCCTGACATGTCGTGCATCATGTCCGGCCCCATCTCTTGCCGCATCATGCCCCAGCTGTCGGACTTCGCATGCATGCCGTGGCCCTGATGGCTGCCGGCGTGGGCGGTCCCTCCCAGCGCGGTCGCAACGACGAGCGGGAAAACGAATGCGAGTCGTTCTGACATGGTCATCTCCTTTCCTTGTGTGACGAATCCCAATGTAGGAATTTCAGGATGATCTCGCATGATGGTGCGCGGATTTCCTCTTGATATCGCGCACCTGTCGGCCCAGCCCCATGCGCAACCGTGTCCGCAGGACATGGTTGATCCGCGGCAGACAGCGCTTGCCCATTGCCCGGCGGCGCATTGCGCATTCCGCCCGCAGCGGTCGCAGACGGACTCCCCCCGCTCCGCGAATCCGTTAGGGTGGCCCGACCCAACCCCAAGCGCGGACATTCAATGCCCCGACAAACCAAGATCATCCTCTGCCCGATCAACCTCCGCCACGTGCAGGTGGAATACAATGCCTACACCGAGGCCGTGGAAATGGCCCGGAAGCGGGATGCGAAGCTCATCGTCGCCACCGTCGCGCCCGAGTTCGAGCGCAACCTGAACATCAGGGACTCGGAGACTTACTGGCGCGAGCAGCTACAAAATTTCCTCAAGGCGCACCCCGCGGATGGCGTCGAGGTGGAGACCATCGTGCGAAAGGGCGCGGTCCACCGCCAGATCGTCAAGCTGGCCGACGAGCGCAACATCGACCTCATCGTGATGGAGGCCGCCAACCCCCGCGTGCAGGACTATCTGCTGGGAACCACGGCCAGCCACGTTGTCACGCATGCCGAATGTTCGGTCTACGTGGTGCGCAACTGAGCCGAACGCCGGCCCCGCAACCGGCACCGAGAGTCAGAACCGCTCCACCCACGGCCTGAGCGTCAGCTCGTGCGACCACGCCGAGCGGTCCTGCCGGACGAGGTCGAGATAGGCCCGCGCGATGGCATCGGGGTCGAGCATGCTGTCGGGTTTGTCGGCGGGCTCCTCCCGGCCGGGGTTGCGGATCGCACCGTCGATGTTGATCCACGCCACGTGGATGCCCTGGGGGTGCAGCTCGCGGGCCATGCTCTCGGCCAGCCCGCGTTGCGCGAACTTGCCCATGGCGAAGGGCGCGGAAAGCGGGAAGCCCTTTACCCCGGCCGAGGCGCCCGTGAACAGGATCGTGCCCCGCACCCCGTCCGCGGGGCCGTCGGCCAGCATCCGCTTCGCCGCCGCCTGCCCGGTCAGGAACGCGCCGTGGGCCGTGACTTCCACCGCCCGCCGCACCTCTTCGGGATCCAGATCCGCCAGAGGGCCGCGCACCCGCGCGGACGGGTTGTAGATTGCCACGGCCGGGGCGCGGTCCAGCCCGTCGAACAACGCGGCGACGCCGCCGGGGTCGGTCGCGTCAAGCGTCTCGGTCCGTGCACCGGTTTCCGATTCCAGGGGGGCGAGCTTGGCACGATCACGCGCCGCCAGCACGAGGTCGTGGCCCTCTGACGCGAAACGCCGCGCCAGCGCAGCCGACAGCCCGGACCCGACGCCAACGATCACGGCAAGTGGTTTCATGGCCTAGGCCTCCGTCATCTCTTCGGACGGGATGATGGCGAAGAATTCTCCGTCAGACCACAGCCCGAACCAGCCGTCGTGATGACTGCCGTGGTCCACCAGACGGTAGAAGCTCTTGCGGTCGATCAGGGCCTCGAGCCCGGCGCGGATATGGACATACGGCGACGGCTCGCCCGTCGTTTCGTCGCGCTCAACGCGAATCGGGTTGTCCGGCCCGGCCACCACGCGGTCGCCCACATTGGTATCAAAGATCAGCATCTGCTCGCGCCCCTCGCCCTCGACCTCGACGTCGACGGCGACGAACGGGGCGTCTTCGACCGTGATCCCGACCTTCTCGGCGGGTGTCACGAGGTAATACCGGTCGCCTTCCTTGCGCAGGATCGTCGAGAAAAGCCCGACAAGACCCGGCCGCTCGATCCGGGAGCCCTGATAATACCACGTCCCGTCGCGGGCGATGTGCATGTCGATGTCGCCGGTGAAATCCGGCGTCCACTCCTGCACGGGTGGCAGCCCCTTTCCCTGCGCCTTCTTGGCTGCCTCGGCGAGGCTCCGGGCTGACGGTGTCGTGACCATTTCCTTGCTCATTGCTTTTGCCATTTGCGCGCTGCGCGATACACTCTTGCGAGGATATAGTTTGCACGGGAGTTTTGCCATGGCCGACGACGCCGATCTGCTAGCCGGGATCGAGGCGCTGGAGGACAAGCTGGCGCAGGCGCGCAGCTCGATCACCCGCCGCTTCATCGGGCAGGAGCGGGTCGTCGACCTGTCCCTGTCCGCGTTGTTGTGCGGGGGGCACGGCCTGCTGATCGGGCTGCCCGGCCTTGGCAAGACGCGCCTTGTCGAGACGCTGGCCACGGTGATGGGCCTCGACAGCAACCGCATCCAGTTCACGCCGGACCTGATGCCCGCCGACATCCTCGGCTCGGAGGTGCTGGAGACCGGCGCCGACGGGTCCCGCGCGTTCAAGTTCATTCCCGGCCCGATCTTCTGCCAGCTGCTGATGGCGGACGAGATCAACCGCGCCAGCCCCCGCACGCAATCGGCGCTTCTGCAGGCCATGCAGGAACGGCAGGTAACGGTCGCCGGGCAGGACCGACCGCTCACCCCGCCCTTCCACGTCCTCGCCACCCAGAACCCGATCGAGCAGGAGGGCACCTACCCCCTACCCGAGGCACAGCTCGACCGTTTCCTCGTGCAGATCGACGTCCAGTATCCCGACCGCGACACCGAACGCGACATCCTTCTGGCCACGACCGGCGCGGCAGAGGAAACCGCGCACAGGGTCTTCACGCCCGACGAGCTGATCGAGGCGCAGACGCTGCTGCGCCGCATGCCGGTGGGGGAAAGCGTGATGGAGATGATCCTCGATCTGGTCCGCGCCTTTCGGCCCGGCGACGATAGCGCCCCGCAAGCCGTGCGCAACGCGGTGGCCTGGGGCCCGGGGCCGCGCGCGGCGCAGGCGCTGATGCTGACGGTGCGGGCACGCGCGATGCTGCAAGGCCGCCTTGCGCCGGATGCCGATGACGTCGCCGCGGTGGCGCAGCCGGTGCTGACGCACCGGATGGCCCTGACATTTGCCGCCCGCGCGAGCGGCGAGAGCCTTGAGGGCATCATTGCCGATACCGTGACCGACATCACGCGGACCGAGGCCGCCGCGTGACCGCCGGCGCCCCCCTTCGCGCACGCGCCGAGCGGGAGGCGGCCCGCCTGCCTCCGCTGCTGGCACGGGCCGAGCATCTGGCCGGCACCGTCCTGCTGGGCGAACACGGCCGTCGGCGCGCGGGGCTGGGCGACGATTTCTGGCAATACAGGCCGGTACAGGCTGGCGATGAACGGCGTTTCATCGACTGGCGGCGATCCGCAAGGTCGGATACCGAGTTCGTGCGCCAGCGCGAATGGCAGATCGCGCAAAGCGTGGCGATCTGGGTCGACAACTCGGCATCCATGCGCTTTGCTTCTGACGCGGGATTGCCGGACAAGGCCGACCGCGCGCGGCTGCTGGCGCTGTCGGTGGCCGTGCTGCTCAACCGCGCGGGTGAACGTGTCGGGCTGGCCGGGGATCATCTTCCGCCGCGGCGCGGCGAGGCCCAGATGATGCGGCTCGCCGAGGCGCTGAACCGCAATGGCGACGAAGATTACGGCCGCCCCGAGAGCACCGGTATCCTGCCGCAGGGGCGTGCCCTGTTCGTGTCCGATTTCATGGGCGACATCACCGAGGCGCGCACCGCGCTGACCGCCGCGGCGGACCGTGGCGTTCAGGGCGTGCTGCTGCAGGTGCTCGATCCGGCCGAGGAAGCATTCCCCTATCGCGGACGCACGATTTTCGAAAGTGTCGGTGGCACGCTCGCGCACGAAACTCTAAAAGCGTCCGAATTGCGCGAGCGGTACCTTGCACGGCTGGCGGAACGCAAGGCAGAGATTGCCGCGCTCTGCGCCATGACCGGCTGGCGGTACGGGCTGCACCATACCTCCGACAGCCCGCAGTCGGCGCTGCTCTGGCTTTACCGGGCGTTCGACGAAGGGGGCGCGCGATGATCCTTGGCTCCATCGGCTTCACCGCGCCGTGGCTGCTGCTGGCGCTGGCGGCGCTGCCGGTCCTTTGGCTATTGCTGCGCGCGGTGCCCCCGGCGCCCGTCCGGCGGCGGTTCCCCGGCGTGGCCCTGCTGTTGGGGCTGTCGGATGACGATGCCGTGACGGACCGGACGCCGTGGTGGTTGCTGCTGCTGCGGATGCTGGCGGTGGCCGCCGTGATCGTGGGGCTGGCCGGTCCCGTGCTGAACCCCGAGCAGCAGGGGGAAAAGACAGCGACCGGCCCGTTGTTGATCGTGCTTGACGGGTCATGGAGCTCGGCAAGGGACTGGCCGGCACGGTCGGCCCTGCTCGACACCATGCTGGCCAAGGCCGGGCGCAACGCACGTCCCGTCGCCGTCATGCGGCTCAGCGCGCCCGAGCCGCCGGTGTTCCGTTCCGCCGAGGCATGGCGCACGCGCCTGTCCGGTCTCGTCCCGTCGCCATGGACCCCCGGACAGGACGCGATGACAGCGGCGGCCGGAATGCTCGGGTCGGAGGAGTTCGAGACGCGCTGGTTCTCCGACGGGCTGGCACGACCGGGCCGCGAGGCCCTGCTATCCGCGCTCCGCGCCCGCGGCCCCGTCACCATTCATGAAAGCCAGGCCCCGGTCATCGCGCTGCTGCCCGCCGAGGTCAGCGATGGCAACATTCAGCTTTCGGCGATCCGCGCGCGCCCCGGCGCCGCACGCGAGGTCGTGATCGAGGCGCATGGCCGCGATCCCTCGGGCACGCCGCGGGTCCTCGCCACGGTGCCGCTGAGATTCGAGGACGGCGCGGCGGCTGCGGACGGGCAGCTTTCACTGCCCGCCGAACTGCGCGGCCGTCTCACCCGGTTCGAGATCGCCGGGCAGGACCATGCCGGTGCCGTGACGCTGACCGATGACAGCTTGCGCCGCCGCGAGGTCGCCTTGATCGCCGGGCGCGAGGACCGCGAAGGCCTCGAACTTCTCTCGCCGCTGCACTACCTCGAACAGGCGCTCGTGCCCACGGCCGACATCCTCGACGGGGCGCTGACGGACGTGCTGCCGGCCAACCCGGACGTGATCGTGCTGGCGGACGTGGCCACCCTCTCGGGGGCGGAGCAATCCAAGCTGCTGGAATGGACCGATCAGGGCGGACTGCTCCTGCGCTTCGCGGGGCCTCGGCTCGCCGCCAGCGACGTCTCGCGCAGCGAGGAGGCGCCGCTCATGCCCGTCCGGCTCCGCGCGGGCGGCCGCACGGTCGGCGGCGCAATGAGCTGGGGAGAGCCCAAATCCCTCGCGCCCTTTCCCGAGAACAGCCCGTTCTTTGGACTCGAAATCCCCGGTGATGTCACCGTCTCGGCACAGGTCATGGCCCAGCCGGACCCGACGCTGGCCTCGCGCGTCATCGCACAGCTGAGCGACGGCACGCCGCTCGTCACCCGTAAACGCATCGGCGAGGGCCAAGTGGTGCTGTTCCACGTGACGGCCAATGCCGAGTGGTCCTCGCTCCCGCTCTCGGGGCTTTTCGTGCAGATGCTCGAACGGCTCGCGGTTTCCTCTGCCGTCGCCCTCCCCGACCTGACGGAGATGCAGGGCACCACGTGGCAGCCGGTGCAGGTTCTCGACGCGTTCGGCGACCTGCAGGATGCCGGCACGCTGCCCGGCGTCGGTGGCGAACGGCTGGTGACGGACCCTATCGGCCCGGAATTGCAGCCGGGGCTTTACGACGGGCCTGACCGGCGCCTTGCGCTCAACGTCATGGACGGCGATGCGACACTGACGCCCGTTACATGGCCCGGCTCCGTGCCGGTGGACGGGCTCGCACCGCCCGAGGAGGCGCCGCTTGGCGGCTGGCTGCTCGGACTTGCCCTCGTTCTGCTGACCGCCGACATCGTCGCGGCGCTGGCCCTGTCCGGGCGGCTGCTGCCGGTGCGCGCCGCGGCGGTTGTCATCGCGGCGCTCACGATCCCGGGGCAGGCCGACGCGCAGGAAATCGACAAGGCCATGCAGGCAACCAAGGAGGTGACGCTGGCCCATGTCATCACCGGCAACACCGAGATCGACCGCATGGCACGCGCCGGGCTCCGCGGGCTGGGCGAAACGCTCTACTTCCGCACCTCCGTCGAACCGGCGGAACCGATCGGCGTGAACCTCGAACAGGACGAACTGGCCGTCTATCCCCTGCTCTACTGGCCGGTGACACCCGACCAGCCCATTCCGACCGCCGAGGCCTACGTCAAGCTCAACGCGTATCTGCGCACCGGCGGCATGATCCTTTTCGATACCCGCGATGCCAACGTTGCGGGTTTCGGCGCGTCGTCGCCCAACGGCAGGAAACTTCAACGCCTCGCGGAACCGCTCGACATCCCGCCGCTGGAGCCCGTGCCCGACGACCATGTTCTGACCCGCACCTTCTATCTCCTGCAGGATTTCCCGGGCCGCCATGTCGGCCGCCCGGTCTGGGTCGAGGCCGCGCCCCCCGATGCCGAGGAAGTCGAGGGCATGCCGTTCCGCGACCTCAACGACAACGTCACGCCGGTGGTCATCGGCGGCAATGACTGGGCCGCGGCGTGGGCAATGGATGATCGCGGCAACCCGATATACCCGGTCGGTCGCGGGTTTTCGGGCGAGCGGCAGAGAGAGCTCGCCTACCGCTTCGGCGTCAACCTCGTGATGCACGTGCTCACGGGCAACTACAAATCCGACCAGGTGCACGTGCCCGCCCTTCTGGACAGGCTAGGCCAATGACCGCATCCATCGTCTTCGACCCGCTTTTGCCATGGTGGCTGATCGCCGCGCTCGGCGCGATGATGGCCGCGGGTATCGCGCTGGCGCTGCTGCGCGGCCTGTCCGGCTGGGCGCTGCGCGGGCTGGCCGGGCTGGTGGTGCTCGCCGCGCTGGCCGGCCCGGATTACCAGCAGGAACAGCGCGACCCGCTCTCGGACATCGTGCTGATGATCGAGGACGAAACCGCCAGCCAGAAACTGGGCGACCGCGCCGCGACGACCAGCGAGGCGGCCGAGACGCTTGCCGCGCGCCTCGAGGCCCGCGACAACACCGAGCTGCGCCGCATCACCGTGCAGGACGGGCCGGAGAACAGCGGCACACGGCTGATGACGGCCCTGTCCGAGGCCATGGCCGAGGAACCCAGCGGCCGGATCGCCGGGGCAATCCTGCTGTCGGACGGGCGGCTGCACGATGCCGACCGCGCGCCTGACCTGCCGGCCCCGCTGCACCTGCTCCACACCGGGCGGGAACAAGACTGGGACCGCAAGCTGCAGGTCGAGAACGCCCCGGCCTTCGGCATACTGGGCGAAGAGATCACCATGACCCTCAGGATCACGGATGCCGGCGCCGCGCCCGAGGACGTAGCCACCGTGCCGGTCGATGTTTCCATCGACGGGGAGGAGCCGCAGCGTTTCCAGTTGCCGGTGGGGCGCGACATCGAGCTGCCGCTCAAGCTGCCGCATGGCGGGCGCAACGTGCTGCAGTTCAGCACGCCCGCCGCCGACGGGGAACTCACCGACCGCAACAATACCGCGATCGTGCAGATCAACGGCGTGCGCGACCGGCTGTCGGTGCTGCTGGTCTCGGGCGAGCCGCATCCGGGCGGGCGCACCTGGCGCAACCTGCTGAAATCCGACAGCTCGGTGGACCTCGTGCATTTCACCATCCTGCGCCCACCGGAAAAGCAGGACGGCGTGCCGGTGCGCGAGCTGTCTCTGATCGCCTTCCCGACGCGCGAACTTTTCCTCGAAAAGATCGACGACTTCGATCTCATCATCTTCGACCGCTACAAGCGACGTGGCATCCTGCCCTCCATCTATCTCGACAACGTCCGGGAATACATCGAGAAGGGCGGTGCCGTCCTGATCGCCGCCGGGCCGGATTTCGCCAGCGCCCAGAGCCTCTACCGAACCCCGCTGGAGTCCGTGCTGCCCGCCCGCCCGACCGCGCGGGTCATCGAGCGCCGCTATCGCCCCGACATCAGCGAACTCGGCCAGCGACACCCGGTGACAGCCGGTCTAGAGCCGGAATCCGAGGATGGCTGGGGGCGCTGGATGCGCCAGATCGAACTGGGCGACCCGACCGGCGATGTCGTCATGACCGGGGCGGATGCCGGCCCGCTTCTGGTGCTCGACCGCGTGGGCGAGGGCCGCGTCGCCCTGCTCGGCTCGGATCACGCGTGGCTTTGGCATCGCGGCTTCGAGGGGGGCGGCCCGCAGCTGGAACTGCTGCGCCGTCTCGCGCACTGGATGATGAAGGAACCCGAACTCGAGGAGGAGGCGCTCCGCGCCGAGGCAACGGGCCAGAGGATGCGCATCATCCGCCGGACATTGTCCGAGCAGGTGGGTCCCGTCACGATCGAAACGCCGTCGGGCGAAATCATCGAGCGGGAGCTGGAACAGGTCGCCCCGGGCCGGTTCGAAACGCTTTTCGACGGGCCGCAGATCGGGCTCTACCGGCTCCGGAACGGTGACGAATCCACCGTTATCGGCCTTGGCCCGTCGTCGCCCGTGGAGTTCGAGGAAACCATCGCCACCGCCGAGGGGTTGCGCCCGATGATCGAGGCCACCGGCGGTGGCGCAAAGGCGCTCGAGGACGGGCTGCCGCGACTGCGCGAGGTGCGCCCGGGCCGGCCCGCCGCCGGCCGTGGCTGGATCGGTATCACCCCGCGCGGCGCCTACGAGACACAGGCGGTCATGCAGGTTTCCCTGCTGCCGCCGTGGCTGGTCCTGCTGCTGGCGGCGGGCCTGATCCTCGGGGGCTGGTTGCGCGAAGGTCGCCGCTAGGGCCTGAGTTCGATCTCGACGGCCTCCTCGGACCATCCATCCCGTGAACATCGCGGCCTGATGAATATCCGGCGGGCCCCGTCCGGAAGCATGACACCGCTCAAGGATCTGGTGAACGGCTGTTCATGCACGTGTGGATGCATCAACTCGCGGAACCCGATACGGTTACCATCCGGGCCGAGCACCTCCCAGCCGTCGGCGTAATGGTCCCACCCGCTGTCGGGATGGGCCAGCGTGACCCGGACGTTCCAGACCATGCCGGCCTTTTCGACCGCGACACCGAGCACACGGGGCGCATCAGCCAGCCCGGGTGTTGCCGTGACAAAGGCAAGGATCAGAGCGAGTCGAACGTGTTTCATGGCGCCAGCCTAACGACAAGACGGCGGGCATGCAGTCACGACTTCGTGTCGAATTCCTTCAACAGAACCGCGCGTGAATGCGACGCGAACTCCCGACGCAACAAAACGACCCACGTGATGGCGACCGCCGCCATCAGGGCCACGGGGCCGATCATGAATACGGCCGAAGCCAGCGCGAAATAGACCGACCGCAGCCCCCGGTTGAAACTTCGCGCGGCCGTGTTGATGATCTCGCCCGCCTGCGACGCCCGCGCCGCGCATTGCGGATCCTCAGGATCGTTGGGCACCGCCGCCATCAGGACGCTGCCGTAGCCGAACAGACGGTGCGCCCAGACGAACTTGAGAAACGCGTTTGCAAGGAAAACCAGCAGGATCAGCACCTTGACCTCCCACACGATCGCCGGATCCTTCTCCAGCGTCAGGTCGCTGGCAACGCCGATGAACCGCTCCATGTTCCCAAGCAGCGCCAGCGCACCGCCGATGGCAATCATGGTGGTCGACGCGAAAAAGGTGGTGCCCTGCCGCAGCGTCAGCATGATCTGGCCGTCGAAAACGCGCGGCTGGCGGTCTATCATCTGCGTCATCCATTCGCGCCTGTAGCGGGCCATGAGCCGCGAGACGGAGGCGCGGCCAATCAGCGGATGCTCGATCAGCAAACCCGTGATGACCCAGCTGGCGAACAGCACGGCAACCGCCCAGAAATCGAGCGGCGTGAAGAGGCTCAGGCGGTCCGACCAGTTCATGCCGTCAGGGTATCGCGCTATACTGGAACTTGCCAGACGGACGAATTGGTTATATTTTCTGACCAATACAGGAGGAGCCAACGATGGACATGCCCGCCCCAAGTGCCGAAATCCTGTCACGCAAGGCGGAGCTCGTCGCCCGGTTGCAAAAGGTCCTGTCAGCCGACGCCGTGATTTCGGACCCGTTCGAGACGCGCGCCTACGAATGCGACGCGCTGACAGCCTACAAGTGCCCGCCGCTGGCCGTCATCCTCCCGGCCTCCACGCAAGAAGTGTCCGAGGCGCTGGCCATTTGCCACGAGATGAACGTGCCCGTTGTGCCGCGCGGGGCGGGAACCTCGCTCGCTGGCGGGGCACTCCCGACCGAGGACAGTGTCATCCTCGGCGTCGCGCGGATGACCGAGGTGCTCGAAACGGACTATGAGAACCGTTTCATCCGCGTGCAGTCGGGCCGCACCAACCTGTCGGTCACCGGCGCGGTGGAAGAAGAGGGGTTCTTCTACGCCCCGGATCCCTCCAGCCAGCTGGCCTGCGCGATCGCCGGTAACATCGCGATGAACTCCGGCGGCGCGCATTGTCTCAAATACGGCGTGACCACGAACAACCTTCTGGGCGTGACCATCGTTCTCATGGACGGCACGGTGCTGGAACTGGGCGGCGCGCATCTGGACGCCGAGGGTTACGACCTGCTCGGGGTGATCTGCGGCTCCGAAGGGCAGCTCGGCGTGGTGACCGAAGCCACCCTTCGCATTCTGCACAAGCCCGAGGGCGCCCGCCCCGTGCTGGTCGGTTTCGACAGCAACGAGGTGGCCGGCGCCTGCGTGTCCGACATCATCAAGGCCGGTGTCCTGCCCGTGGCGATCGAGTTCATGGATCGTCCCTGCATCCGCGCCACCGAGGATTTCGCCAAGGCGGGTTATCCCGATTGCGAGGCGCTTTTGATTGTCGAGGTGGAAGGCAGCGATGCCGAGATCGACGAGCAGCTTGAAACCATCACCGAAATAGCGCGCTCCCACGCTCCCGTGGCACTGCGCCAGAGCACATCGGCCGACGAAAGCGCGCGCATCTGGCTGGGCCGCAAATCCGCCTTCGGGGCGATGGGCAACATCAACGACTACATGTGCCTCGACGGCACGATCCCGGTCAGCCAGTTGCCCTGCGTGCTCAAGCGCATCGGCGAGATGTCGGGGGAATTCGGCCTCGACGTCGCCAACGTTTTCCATGCCGGCGACGGCAACATGCACCCCTTGATCCTGTTCGACGCCAACAAGCCCGGCGATCTGGAAACCTGCGAGGCGTTCGGCGCGGAAATCCTGAAGCTCTGCGTCGAGGTGGGCGGCTGCCTGACCGGCGAGCACGGCGTCGGCATCGAGAAACGCGACCTGATGGCCCACCAGTACGCGCAGGGCGATCTTGCCATCCAGATGGCGGTGAAGGACGTGTTCGACCCGAAATGGCTGCTGAACCCGGCCAAGGTTTTTCCGCTGGATGCAAGCGCGCCGCACCGCGTCGCCGCGGAATGACCCGGCTGCTGTCCCGCCGCCGCAATCATCGCCACTGGAGTAGCCCCCGCCAATGAGCACGTTCAGACCGGAGACCGAGGCAGATCTGGCCGAAATCGTGCGCACGGCCGGCGAACCGCTGAGCATCCGCGGCGGCGGCACGCGCCCGCTCGGGCGTCCCGTCAACGGTGCGCCGCTTATCACCGACCGGCTGTCGGGGATCGAGCTCTACGAGCCGGGGGCGCTGACCATGGTGGCCAAGGCTGGCACCCCGCTGGCCGAGGTCGAGGCGGCGCTGGCGCGGGAGGGGCAAAGGCTGGCCTTCGAGCCGATGGACCATCGCGGCCTGCTGGGCACCGAGGGCAGCCCAACCATCGGCGGGGTGTTCGCGGCCAACGTTTCCGGCCCGCGGCGCATCCAGTGCGGCGCGGCGCGGGATTTCCTGCTCGGTGTGCGCTTTGTCGACGGACGCGGCGACGTCATCCGCAATGGCGGGCGCGTCATGAAAAACGTGACCGGCTACGATATCGTCAAGCTGATGGCCGGCAGCTACGGCACGCTCGGGGTCTTGACCGAGGTTTCTTTCAAGGTTCTACCGGATACTGCCGTCACCGTAACCCTGCGCTGCGAGGGGCTTGCCGACCGGGTCGCCGTCGCCGCGATGTGCAGGGCCCTCGGCTCCCCCTACGAAGTAACGGGTGCCGCGCATCTGCAACAGGACGCGGACGGCACCCCGCTGACGCTGCTCCGGCTTGAGGGCTCGAAGCGTTCGGTCGCCTACCGGGTCGAAGAGCTGGGCAAAAGGCTGGAGGAATTTGGCGCGTTCACGGCCGAGGACACCACCGATGGCAAGCTGTGGCGCGACATCCGGGACGTGGCCGCATTCCGGGGCCGCAAGGGCGATATCTGGCGCCTCTCGGTCAAGCCCACCGACGCGCCCGGTATCGTTGACCGCGTGGAGGGCGCAGAGGCGATGTATGACTGGGGCGGTGGCCTCGTCTGGCTGCTCGTGCCCGAAGGGACAGGGGCCGCCAGCATCCGGCAGGCCGTTGCCGAGACGGGTGGTCACGCGACGCTGATCCGCGGCAACCGCGCCGCCGGGGCATTCCAGCCGCTCTCTCCGGCGGTGGCCACCCTGCAGGACGGCCTGCGTCAGCGGTTCGACCCCCGGGGCATTCTCAACCCGGGGCTGATGGGGCAGGCAGCGGATACAGGGACAAGCGGATGAGAACAGAGTTCACCGACCAACAATTGCAGGATCCCGCCTTCGCCCGCTCGAACGAGATCCTGCGCTCCTGTGTCCATTGCGGTTTCTGCACCGCCACCTGTCCGACCTACCAGGTTCTGGGCGACGAACTCGACAGCCCGCGCGGGCGCATTTACCTCATCAAGGACATGCTGGAGAACGAGCGGGAACCGGATGAGAAAACGGTCAAGCACATCGACCGGTGCCTGTCCTGCCTCGCCTGCATGACAACCTGCCCCTCCGGCGTGCATTACATGCATCTTGTCGATCACGCGCGCGAGTATATCGAGGGCAATTACCGCCGACCGCTCTTCGAGCGGGCGCTGCGCTGGACGCTGGCGCGCCTCCTGCCCTATCCGGGCCGCTTCCGGCTGGCCCTGCTCGGGGCCAAGATCGGGCGACCCTTCGCCTTCCTCATGCCCGACGCGCGGCTCAGGGCGATGCTTGAAATGGCGCCCAAGCGCATCCCGCCCGTCAGCCGCAATGACGACCCCCAGACCTTCCCGGCGCAAGGCGAGCGCCGCAAGCGCGTGGCGCTGATGACGGGCTGCGCGCAGCGGGCGCTGAACACCGATATCAACGACGCCACGATTCGCCTGCTCACCCGGCTGGGATGCGAGGTGGTGGTGGCAGAGGGCGCGGGCTGCTGCGGGGCGCTGACCCATCACATGGGCAAGACAACGGAAAGTCATGCCACCGCGGCCAAGAACATCCGCGCCTGGGCGGCCGAGATGGACGGCGACGGGCTGGACGCCATCGTGATCAACACCTCCGGCTGCGGCACCACGGTCAAGGATTACGGCCACATGTTCCGGCAGGAGGCGCTGGCCGACGACGCGGCGCGCATCTCGGACATCGCCGTGGATATCTCGGAGCTGCTGATGACGCTCGACCTGCCCGAGGGCTGCGAGAACGACATGCGCGTGGCGTATCATGCCGCCTGCTCGCTCCAGCACGGCCAGCAGATCAAGACGTATCCCAAGGAGTTGCTCAAGCGCGCCGGCTTCACCGTCACGGAACCGGCCGACAGCCACCTGTGCTGCGGCAGTGCGGGCACCTACAACCTCATGCAGCCAGCGATCTCGAAACAACTGAAGGACCGGAAGGTGCGCACGCTCGAGGCGAAATCGCCCGACGTGATCGCCGCCGGCAATATCGGGTGCATGATGCAGATCGGCGGGGGCACGGATATTCCGGTGGTGCACACGGTCGAACTGCTTGACTGGGCCACGGGCGGGCCGGTGCCCCCGGCGCTGTGCACGGACGGGGCGCCGCCGCCGGAGCTCAGGGGCGCGCCGTAATTTGGCCCAACTTCGCTGCTAGCCCGTCGCCGTGGTCCGGCGGAGGGAAAATATTGCGAATTTTCGCGGCGATGATCTGTGGTTTTCTGCTGGCAGGGGCCGCCGCGGCCGAGACGGGTCTCAAGCGGCTCGATACCGGCGATGCGGGCCGCGGATGGGAGGCGGTCGGCCGGCTGGACCTTGACGGGCGCGGCTTCTGCACCGGGGCGCTCATCGCGCCCGACCTCGTGCTCACGGCGGCACACTGCCTTTTCGACAAGCACACCGGTCAACGCCTCGACCCCGCGCGCATGGAATTCCGCGCCGGGTGGCGCAACGGGCGCGCGGCCGCCTATCGCGACATAAGCCGCGCGGTCACGCACCCGGACTACACGTTCCGGGCAGAGGTATCGGCCCAACGCGTGCGCAACGACGTGGCCTTGCTCGAACTGCACCATCCCGTCCGCAATACGCAGGTCACGCCCTTTCCCACCGATGACCGCCCGCGAAAGGGACAAAGGATCGGTATCGTCTCCTACGCGCGCGATCGTGCCGATGCCCCCTCGCTGCAGCAGGTGTGCGACGTGTTGGCCCGCCAGCAGGGGATCCTGATCATGTCCTGCGATGTCGATTTCGGCGCCTCCGGTGCCCCGGTCTTTTCCTTCGAGGACGGGTTGCCGAGGGTGGTTTCCGTCGTCTCCGCGATGGCCGAGGTGGAGGGGCGCAAGGTATCGCTCGGGACGGGGCTGCAAGACACGCTGGCCGACTTGCGTGCGGCGCTCGACGCCGGCCAAGGGGTCTTTCAGGCGGACCCGCCGCGCATGTCCACGGTGGGTGAACGCCGCGATACCGGCGCCCGGTTTGCCCGCCCCGGCGGGTCTTGAACCCGGGACGGCGCGCTCCCAAATTCCAGATGTCGGCGCCGCGTTGCGGGCCGGCGCGCTTTGGGCCTGTCCCGACGGGAAGGCCGCACAGGAGGTATCGCTCAAAGGAGGATGACCAATGCGTAACTTCGATCTTGCACCGCTATACCGGGCAACCGTCGGTTTCGACCAGATCGCCGACATGATGGACCGGGTGCTGGCCGCCGATGTGAACCAGTCAACCTATCCCCCCTACAACATCGAGAAAACCGCCGACGATTCGTACCGCATCTCCATCGCGGTCGCCGGTTTCTCTGCCGATGACCTTTCGGTCGAGGTGAAGGAGGGGCAGCTTGTCGTGTCGGCACGCAAGTCCGAGGATGACAGCAACCGCAAATTCCTGCATCGCGGTATCGCGACCCGCGCCTTCGAGCGCAAGTTCCAGCTGGCCGATTACGTGCGGGTGACGGGTGCCACGCATGCCGACGGTATGCTGCACATCGACCTTGTCCGCGAGGTGCCCGAGGCACTGAAGCCTCGCCGGATCGAAATCGCCAGCGGCAGCGATGGCGAAGCCGAAGTTGAAAAGGACGTGGTCGACGCCAAGGCCGTCAACTGACGGGCCGGCGCCGATGCGGTCCAATGGCCCGGCCGGGCGATCCGGCCGGGTTTGTCGTTTTGCAGCCCCTTGCGCGCAATCCGGCACGCGCCGCAATGCGTTCCGTCTTGCCCCAAGGGGCGATGACCGTGGCGGGTGGCGGTGTCACGAGAACGGGCTGACACAGTGACCAACCCGAACGCGCAGACCCGTTCAGACCACCGAGAAGTCAGACCGCGGTGCAGATGTATTTCATTTCAAGGAACTCGTCGATCCCGTGGTGGCTCCCCTCGCGGCCAAGGCCCGATTGCTTGACCCCGCCGAAGGGGGCGACCTCGGTCGAGATGATCCCCGTGTTGACCCCGACGATCCCGTATTCAAGGGCTTCGGCCACCTTGGTCACGCGGCTGAGATCCTTGGCGTAGAAATAACTCGCAAGGCCAAAGATCGTGTCGTTCGCCATGGCGATCACGTCATCGACGTCCTCGAACTTGAACAGGGGGGCAAGCGGCCCGAAGGTTTCGTCCGTCGCCACCTGCATGTCCTGCGTGACGCCGGTCATGATCGTTGGCTCAAGAAAATACCCCGGCCCCTGCAGGGCATCGCCACCGCCCGTCAACACGCTGGCGCCCTTGGATGTGGCATCGGCCACGTGTTGCTGCACTTTCTCGATCGCATCGGCGTTGATAAGGGGGCCGAGGGACGTCCCCTCTTCCAGCCCGTCGCCGATCTTGAGCTTGGCAACGGCCGCTTGCAGCTTTTCTGCGAAGGCGTCGTAGACTCCCGCCTGAACGTAGATGCGGTTGGCGCACACGCAGGTCTGCCCGTTGTTGCGGAACTTGCACATGATCGCCCCGTCGACGGCGGCATCAAGGTCCGCGTCATCGAAGACGATGAAGGGCGCGTTGCCGCCCAGCTCCATCGAGCATTTCTTGACCTGGTCGGCCGCCTGCCGCAGCAGGATGCGGCCCACCTCGGTGGAACCGGTGAAGGTCAGTTTGCGCACAGCGGGGTTCTCGCAGAATTCCTTGCCGATCTCGCTGGCGCGGGACGACGTGACGATGCTGAACACGCCCTTGGGGATTCCCGCGCGCTCCGCCAGAACAGCCAGAACCGTGGCCGAAAGCGGCGTCTCGGCGGCCGGGCGCCCCACGAATGCGCATCCCGCCGCCAGGGCAGGGCCCGCCTTTCGCGTGATCATGGCGTTGGGAAAATTCCACGGCGTGATCGACGCCGCCACCCCGATGGGTTGCTTGATGACCGTGATGCGCTTGTCGCGCTGATGGCCCGGAATGGTCTCGCCGTAGATGCGCTTGGCCTCTTCGGCGAAGAATTCCACGAAGCTGGCGCCATAGGCGATCTCGCCCTTTCCCTCGGCCAGTGGCTTGCCCTGCTCGGCCGTCAGGATCGTGCCAAGATCATCCTGGTTTTCCATCATCAGGTCGAACCAGCGGCGCAGCACCGCCGCCCGTTCCTTGCCGGTCCATTTCGCCCATTCCTTCTGGGCCTTTTCGGCGGCCGCGATCGCGTCGGCGACCTGCGCACGGCTCATGTCGGCGACATTGGCGATAACGTCGCCGCGCGCGGGGTTGGTCACCTCGAAGGTGCCGGCATCGCCGGTCACCCACTCGCCGCCGGAAAAGGCCTGCTCGGCCAGAAGGCTGGGATCCTTCAGTAGAGATTTCAGATCGGTCTGCGTATCAGGCATGTCGGCTCCTCCCGGGTGTTCTTCGGTGTCGGCAAAGCATGTGCGGGGCAGATTGTCTAGGTCCAGACGGTCTGGGCGTCTCGGCCCACGGCGCAGTGGCCGCGTTCATGACGGCCATGCGCACGCCTCCTCAGTCGGGCGCCAGCATGTAGCCCTCGCCCCGCACCGTCTGAAGATAGCGTGGCTGTTTCGGATCGGCCTCGATCTTGCGGCGGAGACGGGTGATCTGCACGTCGACCGCGCGTTCCTGCGCCTGCCCCCTGTCACGACCGAGGTCCTCGACCAGCTTTGCCCGGCTGACCGGTTCGCGCAGGTGCTCGGCGAATATACGCATGAGCTGCACCTCGGTCGCCGTGAGCCGCACCGGTTCCTCGCCCCGCAGCAATTCTGCACGCTCGATGTCATATCGCACCGCCCCCATCTGAAGAACCTTGGGGGCCATCGCGTCCGGCTCGGACGACGGAACGCGCCGCAGGATCGCGTTGATCCGCAGCAGGAGCTCCTTGGGCTCGAAAGGCTTTGACAGGTAATCATCCGCCCCCGCCTCGAGGCCGCGGATGCGGTCCTCTGCCTCGCCCTTGGCGGTCAGCAGGAGGATGGGAGTCGCGTTATGGTCGCGGATCGCACGGGTGAGGGAGACGCCGTCCTCGCCGGGCATCATGACGTCAAGAACGATGAGGTCGAAATCCAGTCCCGACAGGATGCGCCTTGCATGGGCGGCCTCGCGTGCCACGGAAACCAGGAACCCGTTGCGCGCAAGGAACTTGCGCAGCAGGTCGCGGATGCGTTCGTCATCGTCCACGATCAGCAGGTGGGGGGGCGGCTCACTCATGCCCCTTCCTCCCGGATGGCGTAGTATTTCCGTCGCAGCTCGGGCTCCATCATCGCTTCCAGGACCTGCCGGAAACCGGCCACGGCCTCGGGGCCGGCGGCGCGGTAGGCGGCGCGCATCCGGGCACGCTGCGCGTCACTGAGCCGGCGCTCCAGCGCCGCGCCGTCCTCGGTGAGGTAAAGGTTGCGCTCGCGCTTGTCCGTTTCGCCGATCCGGCTTTCAACGAGCCCGTCCTCGACCAGCGTGCGCAGCACCCGGTTCAGGGACTGCTTGGTAACACCCAGAATGCCGAGCAGGTTATTGACCGTCGTGCCGGGGCTGCGCGCGATGAAGTGCAGGGCCCGGTGATGGGCACGGCCATACGCCATGGTCGCGAGGATCCGGTCAGGATCCGCGGTGAAACCACGGTAGGCAAAGAACATCGCCTCGATCCCCTGACGGAGTTGTTCGTCGGTCAGGAAAAGCAGGCTCTCTCCGCCTTGTACGTCCGGCATGGCACCTCCTGGTCGCGGGGTTTTGCGCGTCCCCGATATTATGTCAGCTTTATTGACATTCCAAGATCAAACTGGTAGCGAATCGCAGTTTCTGCGCAACTTTATGTCCGATACGGACGTTTTTGGCGCAAGAAATGGTAATGCAGCGGGCACTTGAGGAGATACGAGGAATGGCTGGCTACGACGACCGCGACGGCAAGATCTGGATGGACGGCAAGCTCATCGACTGGCGGGAGGCCAACGTTCATGTCCTGACGCACGCCCTGCACTATGCCAGCTCGGTATTCGAGGGCGAACGGGCCTATGGCGGCCGGATTTTCAAGAGCCGCGAACACTCCGAACGGCTGCGCGCATCCGCCAACATGATCGACTTTGACATTCCCTACAGCGTGGACGAGATCGAGGCAGCCAAGGCCGAGGTGCTCCGGGTCAACGGCCACTCCGATGCGTATGTGCGTGCGGTTGCATGGCGCGGCGCGGGCGAGGACATGGGTGTGGCCAGCGCCCGCAACCCCGTAAGGCTGGCCATCGCGGCGTGGGAGTGGGGCGCCTACTACGGCGATGCCAAGACCAACGGCGCCAAGCTGGACATTTCCAAGTGGAAGCGCCCCAGCCCCGAGACGATCCCGAGCCATGCCAAGGCAGCCGGTCTCTACATGATCTGCACGATGTCGAAACATGCGGCCGAGGCAAAGGGCTGTTCCGACGCAATGATGTTCGACTATCGCGGCTACGTCGCCGAGGCGACCGGCGCCAACATCTTTTTCGTCAAGGACGGCGAGGTGCACACGCCCACGCCCGACTGCTTTCTCAACGGGCTGACGCGGCAGACCGTGATCGGGATGCTGGAAGATCGTCAGATCCGGGTGCACGAGCGGCATATCATGCCGGAGGAGCTCGAGAGCTTCGAACAGTGCTGGCTCACCGGGACGGCGGCAGAGGTCACGCCGGTCGGTCAGATCGGGGACTATAACTTCGAGGTTGGGGCGCTGACGCGCGATATCTCGGACGCCTACGAGAAACTGGTGCGCACCTGACCCCCAAGGCGCGCGACTGCGGCGTGTCCTCGGCGGGCGCGCCGCGACGGCAGCGCGGGGGGCCGC
>NZ_JBISDG010000030.1:0-45071 GCF_044472985.1 Roseovarius salis
CCCGCTGCTGGAGCAGAACGACGTGCGGATCGAGGGGATCTGGCCCGACCCCGCGAACGAGCACCCCGGTGCGACATCCCATCCGGCCGAGTGAGGGCGCCGAACCCGGGCGCGGCGATGGCGGTGCCACCGGGGCAGGGGCGATGCAGGGGCTGAGGCGATGACCGATTTCGACGAGACGCGGGCGGCGGAGCGGCTGAAGCAGCTGCGCCACCACATGCCCTCCGAGCCGGAGTTGAGGGTCAAGGCGCTTGAAACCCTGCTGGTGCGCAAGGGCCTTATAAGTCCAGACACCATCGAGGCGTGGACCCAAGCCTATCGCGACGAAATCGGCCCTCACAGGGGCGCCGACCTCGTCGCGCGAGCGTGGGTGGACGCGGATTTCAAGGCCCGGCTGTTCGAAGACGCCACCGCCTTTCTGCGGGCGTTCGGTTACGAGGGGCAGGAGTCGTGTCACCTGCGCGTGGTCGAGAATACCGAGCGCGTGCACAACGTGATCGTCTGTACGCTGTGCTCGTGCTACCCGTGGGCCGTTCTCGGCGTTCCGCCCGACTGGTACAAGCAGGCGGCCTATCGCGCGCGGGTCGTGCGCGACCCCCGCGGTGTCTTGCGTGAATTCGGCGTGGACCTTTCGCCGGACGTCGAGATCCGGGTCTGGGATTCCACGGCAGAGTTGCGCTATCTCGTGCTGCCGCAACGGCCACGGGGAACGGATGGCTGGACCCATGAACGCCTGCGCGCCCTTGTGACGCGAAACGCCATGATCGGGACACAGCGTGACCTCTCGCCCGAAACCGCGACGCGAGGGACCGGGCCATGAGCGGTGTGCACGATCTCGGCGGGCTGGACGGTTTCGGGGCCGTGGAGGTGGAAGAGGATTATGTCGCGTTTCATCACGAATGGGAGGCGTCCAGCCAGGCGATCATGATGGAAACGACGTATGACTGGCCGCTGGACTGGGCCCGCCGCGTGCGAGAGCTCTGTCCGCAGGACGAATATATGGGTACCCCCTATTTCGCCAACTGGGCACTCGTTCACGCGGCATTGCTTGCGGGCGAGGGCATCATCACGCCCGAGCAACTCGATACGGGGCAGGCGGACGACCCGGCCACGCCCGTGCGCCGCGACGTGTCCGCGGCCGTCGCCATGGATCGCGAGATGATGCAATGCTTCGATCGCCCGGCCACGGCCGGGCCATTGTTCCGGCCGGGCCAGAGCGTGAGGACGCTTGCGCATGGCGGGCCGGGGCATACGCGGCTGCCGCGCTATGCGCGCGATGCCGTGGGTCGCGTGCGGACGCATCACGGGGCGTTTGTCCTCCCCGATGACATGGCGCGGGGGACCGAGCGGGCGGTGCATCTCTACACCGTGGCGTTCTCTTCCGATGCGCTCTTCGCCCGGGATACGGGGCCCGGCCACACCGTGTGCCTGGACCTTTGGGAAACATATCTGCGCGCAGCCGGGGGTGCCGATGGCCCGGCGTGACGTCCCGTTCGAGGCGCCGTGGCACGCGGCGGCCTGTGCGATCGCCGACAAACTGGTGCAGGACGGCATCATCGCGCCGGATGAATGGTCTGCCGCCCTGGGCGCGGAAAGGTCGCGGCAAGAGCGCGAGGGGGCCGCGGACACCGCCGACACGTATCACGAGGCAGTGCTCGCCGCCCTCGTTGCCCTTCTGGAACGCAAGGAGGGCATATCCGCGGACGCGTTGAGCGAACTTGAACGACAATGGTGCGAGGCCTACCGCGTCACGCCCCATGGCGCGCCGGTGCGCCTTGACTGATACGGCGCACGCCCGGCCTTACTCCGCGAGGTGACAGGCAACGCGCGTATCGCCGATCGTGCGCATTTCGGGGCGTTCCCGGCTGCAGCGCTCCACGGCGATGGGGCAACGGGGGTGGAAGGCGCAGCCCGGCGGCGGGTTGATGGCATCGGGAATCTCGCCCTTGGGCGGGTCCACCTCGCGGCCGAAGGCGTCCATACGCGGGGCGGCATCGAACAGCATCCGGGTGTAGGGGTGCTTTGGGTCGTCGAACAGCACGTCGCGGGGGGCCTCCTCGACGAGCCGGCCCAGATAGAGCACCCCGATCCTGTCGGCCATGTGATGGACAACGGTCAGGTCATGGCTGATGAAGAGGTAGGTCAGCCCCAGCTCTTCGCGCAGGTCGCTCATGAGGTTAAGCACCTGGGCCTGAACGCTGACATCGAGCGCCGAGGTCGGCTCGTCGCAGACGATGATGCGGGGACCGGAGGCCAGCGCGCGGGCAATGCAGATGCGTTGCCGCTGCCCGCCGGAAAATTCGTGCGGGTACTTGCCCGCATCCGCCGCCGAGAGTCCGACCTGCTCCAGCAGGCGTTCGGCCAGACCGTCGGTGCCCCCGCCGCGCGCGGCGACCGGCTCGGCGATGATGTCGCGCACGCGCCAGCGCGGGTTGAGCGAGGCATAGGGATCCTGGAAGATCATTTGTATGTCCGCGCGCACGGTCTCGATCTTGTCGGGGTCGCGTTCACTGGCAAGGTCCACGCCCTCGATCTCCACCGCGCCATCCGTCGGCGGCACCAGCCCGACGACGATCTTGCCGATCGTCGACTTGCCCGAGCCGCTCTCGCCGACCAGCGCGTAGACGCTGTTTTCCTCGACATCGAAGCTGACCTCGGACACAGCCGTCAGCAAAGCCCGTGGCGACCGCTCCAGCACGCGGTTGAGCCACGGCTTGGACACGTCGAAGACGCGCGAAAGGTTGCGAATGCTGATGATCGCGCTCATGCGCCGGCCTCCTCTTTCGCGTCGGCGTTCAGCGGGAACCAGCAGGCGGCGCGGCCGTCGCAGGCGTCCAGCGTCGGGCCGGGGTCCTGCCGGCAGCGCGGCTGCGCGTATTCGCAGCGGGGCGAAAAGGCGCAGCCCGGCGGCAGCGTGCCGAGGCGTGGCATCGCGCCGGGGATCTGCCGCAACCGCTGGTGCCCCTGGCTGGCCAGCGGGGTCGAGGCCATAAGCCCTGCCGTGTAAGGGTGCCGGGCGGTTGTCAGCACCTCGCGCACGGGTCCGAGTTCGGCCAGGCGCCCGGCATACATCACGGCCACGCGGTCAGCGGCCTCGGCGATCACGCCCATGTCGTGGGTGACCAGCATCACCGCCACGCCGCGTTCCCGGCACAGCCGTTTGAGCAGCGCGATGATCTGCGCCTGAACCGACACGTCCAGCGCCGTGGTCGGCTCGTCCGCGATCACCAGATCCGGCTCGGCGCACAGCGCGAGCGCGATCACCACCCGCTGGCGCATGCCGCCTGAGAACTCGTGCGGATAGCTGTCGATGCGCGCGCGGGCGGCCGGTATGCCGACCTCTTCCAGCGCGGCGACGGCGCGCTCCAGCGCCTCGGACTGGCTGACCGCGAGATGTTCGAGGATCGTCTCGGTCAGCTGGTCGCCGATCGTCAGCAGCGGGTTGAGCGAGGTCAGCGGGTCCTGGAAGATCATGCCGATCTTGTTCCCGCGCAGGCGGCGCATCTTGTCGCGCGGCAGGTTGTCGATCCGCTGTCCGTTCAGACGGATCTCGCCCGCGGCGATGTGCGCCGGCGGGTCGAGCAGGCCGATGACCGCGTTGCCGGTCATCGACTTGCCCGCGCCGGATTCGCCCACCACGCCCAGGATCTCGCCTGCGTGGATGTCGTAGCTCACCCCGTCGGTCGGGCGCAGCACACCGGCCCGCGTGGGGATTTCCACGACAAGGTCGCGGACGGAGAGGACGGCAGTGTCGGTCATCTGAGCCTCGGGTTCAGGGCATCGCGCAGCCAGTCGCCCAGCAGGTTGATGGAAAGGGCGAGCGCCAGCAGCGCCATGGCGGGAAAGAAGAGAATCCACCACTCACCCGAGAACATGAATTCCTGTCCGATGCGGATGAGCGTGCCGAGCGATGGTTTCGTCGGGGGGGCCCCGACGCCGAGGAACGAAAGCGTCGCCTCGGCGATGATCGCGAGGGCGAGGCTTATGGTGGCGATCACCAGCACCGGGTTCAGAACGTTTGGCAGAATGTGACGCAGCATGATGGCCACGGGCGAACGCCCGATCAGCCGCGCGGCCTGCACGTATTCCTTGTTCTTCTCCACGAGGGTGGCGCCGCGCACCACCCGGGCGAACTGGACCCAGTCGGACAGGCCGATGGCCAGGATCAGCACCCAGATCGCCATCTGGTCGCGGTATTCCGGTGGGGTGATCCCCTTGGCGATGCCGAAGATGAGCATCGCAACGAGGATCGCCGGGAAGGTGAGCTGCACATCGGCCACGCGCATGATGATCGTCTCGATCCAGCCGCCCACATACCCCGCCAGCAGGCCGAGGATCACCCCCAGCACCATCGCCAGCAACACCGCCGCGAACCCCACGAAGAGCGATATGCGCATGCCGTAAAGAATGGTCGAAAACACGTCACGGCCCTGGTCGTCGGTGCCCAGCAGGAAGAACTCGCCGGTGAACTGGTTGGCCTGACCGGGCGGGGTGAAACCGTTCATCAGGTTGAGCGTGCCGGGATCGAAAGGATCGTGCGGCGCCACCAGCGGCGCGAACAGCGCGCCGAGGATCAACAGCAAGACAACCACGGCCGATGCCACGGCCAAGGGGGTGCGCCGGAAGGAATAGGCGATGTCGCTGTCCCATGCCCGGCGCAGTCGCGAGGGCCGGACTTCGCTGGTCATGTCCGCCATCTCAATGTCCTCCTGCCGCGCGGTCCACGCGCAGCCGCGGGTCGATCGCGAAATAGAGCATGTCAACGATCAGATTGATGCCAACGAACATCACCGAAATCATCATCAGGTAGGCGGCCATCACGGGTATGTCGACGAACTGTATCGCGTTGATGAAGAGCAGCCCCACCCCCGGCCACTGGAAAACCGTCTCGGTGATGATGGCAAAGGCGATGATGCTGCCCAGCTGGAGACCGGTGATGGTTATGACGGGAACGAGCGTGTTTTTCAGCGCGTGGCGGAAGTTCACGGATTTCTCGCGTATGCCGCGCGCCCGGGCAAAGCGGATATAGTCCATGCGCAACACCTCGAGCATCTCGGTGCGGACCAGCCGCATGATGAGCGTCATCTGGTAGAGCCCCAGCGTGATCGCCGGAAGGATCAGCGCCTTGAGCCCGCTTTCCGTCAGGAAACCGGTGGTCCAGCCCCCGATCCGCGTCACCTCGCCCCGCCCGAAACTGGGCAGCCAGCCCAGCTCGACCGAGAAAAGGTAGATGAGCAGGATGCCGATCAGGAAGGTGGGCAGCGACACGCCGATGAGCGAGGCCGTCATGATGACGTTCGCGGCAACGCCGCGTCGCCTGATCGCCGTGAAAATGCCGAGCGCGATACCGCCGACCAGCGCCATGAGCCCCGAGACGAAGGCCAGTTCCAGCGTCGCGGGCAGCCGTTCCAGCAGGATTTCCGCGACCGGCCGTCCCTGGCGGTAGCTCAGGCCGAAATTGCCCTGCGCGGCCTGTTCCAGGAAACGCCAGTACTGCACGATAAAGGGCTGGTCGAGGCCGAGCTGCTCGCGCAGCCGTTCGATGTCGGCCTGCGTGCGCTCCTGTCCCAGCATGTTGTCGACAGGGTCACCGACGAACCGGAACATGGCGAACGCGACCAGCCCCACGACCAGGAGCACCAGCGCCGACTGTATCACGCGGCGTAAGATGTAGGCGAACATTCCGGTCCCCGTTCAGAGCAAAAGGCCGCGCCCCGCTTGCACGGGCGCGGCCGGGACAGGGCGGGCGCATGCCCGCCCCGAAGGCATCAGTTGATGTTGAAGAACTTGAACTTCGGGTCGTCTTCCGGGCTGACCTCGATGTCCACCGACTCGTCCATGCCCCAGTTCAGCACCTGGTGGTGGATCGGGATGTAGAGCTGCTGTTCCTGCACCACGTTCCAGATCGACTGGATTGTCTCGTTGCGCTTCTCAAGGTCGGTCTCCGACGCGAGCGACACGATCATCTCGTCGACCTCCGGGTTGGAATAGCCGGTTCCGTTCCAGCTGCCGCGTTCGCTGCCGCGCGTGTGCACGAGGAAGTTGAAGATGTACTCGGAATCATATGTCGGCACGCCCCAGCCAAGCATGTAGAAATCCGTCTCGCCGTTGGTGATGAGCGGGAAGTGCTGGGCCTTGGGCTTGGCGTCGAGGTTCACGGTGATGTCGATCTGGGCCAGCATGCCCACGGCCGCCTGGCAGATCGCCTCGTCGTTGATGTAGCGGTCGTTGGGGCAATCGAGCTGGATCGAGAAGCCGTCGGGATACCCCGCTTCCTCCATCAGCGCCTCGGCGGCATCGATGTCGGTCTTGGCGGAGTTGTCCATTTCTTCCGTCCAGCCGTTCACGAAGGGCGGCGCGATCATTCCGGCCGGCTGGCTTTGCCCGCGCATCACCACCTGCTTGATTGCCTCGCGGTTGATCGCCATCGACATCGCCCGGCGCACGCGCACGTCGGCAAGAGGGTTCTTGCCCACGACGTCGTCATTGGCGATGTCGTCGGCGCCCATGTTCATCCCGAAGAAGATCACGCGGTTCTGCGGCGCGGTCTTGACCACCAGACCCTCGGTATCGGCCACGCGGCCGAGATCCTGCACCGGCACGTCCTGGATGAAATCGACCTCGCCCGACAGCAGCGCGGCGACGCGGGTCGCGGCATTCTGGATGGGGGTGTAGATGATCTCGGTGACATCCATCGGGAACTGGTCCATGCCCCAGTAATCCTCGTTCTGGGTAAGCACGGTTTTCACGTCCGGTTCACGGCTGACCAGCTTGTAGGGGCCGGTGCCCATGGCGTTGGTGGAGGCAAAGGTTTTCTCGCCCGCCTCGACCTGCTGGACATCGACCGAGTCGTTTTCCTCGGCCCATCCCTTGTCCATCATGAACATGTTGGTCAGGTTCGCCGGCAGGATCGGGTTCGGCCCGTCGGTGACGAATTCCACCGTATGGTCATCGACCGCACGCACCTCGACCACCGAGGAAAGAAGCTCCTTCATGTTGGAGTTTTCCGACTTGGCGCGGTTGATGGAGAACACGACGTCCTCGGCGGTGAAGTCGGACCCGTCATGGTACTTGACGCCCTGCCGCAGGTTGAAAACCCAGACGTTCGGATCGTCCTCCTTGGGCGCCCAGCCGGTGGCCAGTGCGGCCTGGAACGCGCCGGTCATGTCACGGATGATCAACGGCTCGTAGATCTGGTGCGCGAGGGTGTGCGTCGGACCTTCGTTCTGTGCATGGGGGTCGAGCGTCAGAGAATCGCCCGCGCGCGCCCAGCGCAAGGTTTCCGCGGATGCGCCGATCGCCGTGCCGGCCATCAGCGCCACGGCCAGAATACCCGTTGTTTTCATGTCGTACTCCCTGTTGTCATATCCGGTCCCCGGACCGGCACAATGCCGAACAGGATAGCCAACTTTGTCGTTGCATCAACAGAGCAGCGCAGGAAATCGGCCCGCCATTGGATAACGCTGCGTCAGCTGCGGGCGTGGCGGGCATTATCCGGGCGCAGGGACGCGGGAAAAGCGGGCGGATGCATGATGGTGGCGCGGCCTTCGCGTCCGCGTCGCCCCCAACGCCCATGCCGCGCGCCAGATCACCGGCCCCCGCGTCCGCCGCCGGGCGGTCATCACCCGGCGGCGAGGGCTTCGTGCCCGTTTCAGGCGGCTTCGCGTCCGGCGAGCGTGCGGTACGTGCTCCATGCGGCGCCGCGGTCGGTGTAGCACCCGCGCAGGTGACGCTGTCCGCTTTCGGCGCTGAATCCTTCGCGTCCATGGACGATGCGGTGGTTGTCGAAAACGATGCATTCGCCCGCGTTCAGCCGGAATCGGCACACGAAGCGGTCCTCCTGCATCATCCGCAGGAACTTGCAGAAGGCCGGGTAATAGACGTCCAGCACGTCTTGCGGCAGGTCGAGATCGTCCTGCAGGTGCTGGGAAATCGTCACGCCCGAGACGTTGCCGCGCGCGTCCAGCTCGATGATGCGTTGCCGGGCCCTGTAATCCCACCCGTCATGCCGGTAGAAGAACGGGACCGCGTGGCTGGACAGCAGGTCGAATGCCTCGGGATCCTCGGCACGCAACGCTTCGGCAACGGCCGCACCGTCGAGGAAAAGGCTGCGTCCCCCATCGACCGAGTTCGCACGGCAATGCAGGAACTGCACGCCCGGTGCCATTTCCTCGCCGGGCAGGTCGGTATGCATCTCCAGCGGCCCGGCCGTGAACGCGAGGTTGGTGGGCGCGATCTCGAGACGCACCTCGAAGAAATGCCCCTCGGCCGTCGGCGTGACGGGTCCGAGCTGGTTGACCAGCCGCGGAAGGCTCTCGTCGCTGTCCTCCATCCCCGTGACGAGCGCGATCCCGTCCTCGATCAGGGCGCGGGCCAGCTTGGCGCGGCCGGCTTCGCTGTGCTCGACATCGGCCTGCGCCACACGGGTGAAGTCGCGGTCGAACCCGGCATACCACAACCGGCGGGGCATGTCGGCGGGGTCGGGGCGCTGGCCGTTGGCCACGAACGCCTCCAGTTTCTCGACCGGTATCCGGCTGACATGGTCCTCGTTGGCCCAATGTATTTCCAGAACCCCGTCGCCGAGGCTTGCGATCTTTGCCGACGGGGCGGCATCGAGCGATGTCACGTCGAAAACCCGCTCGCGCGTCTGCGGGTCGATCGTGGTGGGGCAGGCATCGCGAAGCCAGAAGTAGTTGAAGTAGGTCTCTCCGTCGGCAAGAGTCACGTACAGACCCTTGTCCGCGATGCGGACACCGGTTTCACTCATCGTTTTCTCCTTGAGTCTTGGTTGTCTCAGCTGGCGTAGTCGGCGCCCTCTGCGTCGAGCAGGGCCTTGAGTTCGGCCAGATGACGATCCGCCTGGCCGGGATAATCCTCCAGCTCGCGGGCGGTCTTCTCGGCCACCTCCTCGGAAAGGACGCGCAGCGGCTGACCCGTCTGAAGGGCCCGGATGTAGGTTTCTGCGGCGCGTTCGAAGTAATACAGGCGGTTGAAGGTGTCGGCCACGGTGTCACCGATGACCATCACGCCGTGATTACCCATGATCATGACCTTTTTCTTGGGGTCCGTTAACAGCTGTGCGCAGCGCTCGCCCTCGTCCTCGAAGGCCAGTCCGCCATAGCCGTCATCTATCACGTACCTGTTGAAAAACGTGGCGCAGTTCTGGTCGATCGGCGGCAGCGTGCTGTCGGCCAAGCAGGCGAGCACGGTCGCGTGGATGGAATGCACGTGCATTGCACACCGCGCGTGCGGACAGTGGCGGTGCAGGCCGCCATGCAGCCCCCATGCCGTGGGATCGGGGGCGCCGGGACGGTCGAGCGTGCCGGGGTCGTTGGCGTCCACCTCGATCAGGTCGCTGGCCTTGATGCGGCCGAAATGCATCTGGTTGGGGTTCATCAGGAACCGCGTGCCGTCGTCATTGATGGCAAGGCTGAAATGGTTGGCCACGCCTTCGTGCATGCCAAGCCTGGCCGTCCAGCGAAACGCGGCCGCGAGGTCGGTCCTCTCGGCGAGATTGGGCAGGTTCGAGGTGTCGCGCGTGTCCAGCATTCCGGCTTCTCCATCTGGTTTCGCCGCGTGTATTGCAGGCGTGCCCGGGCCTGACAAACGATGGATTCCGGGATGTTGCATCAGTTCTGCTTATGCGTAGGTTATGCCTGCAATGTCGACCGATCCCCTCCCCCCGTTGAATTGGCTGCGCGCCTTCGAGGCCAGCGCCCGCCACCTGTCCTTCACCCGTGCAGCCTCCGAGCTGAACATGACGCAGTCGGCCATCAGCCAGCATGTGCGCAGCCTCGAAGGGTTCCTTGGCCGTGAGCTTTTCATCCGCAAGACCCGGGCGATCGAGCTGTCCGAGGCCGGCGGCAACTACCTGCCCGTCGTGCGCGAGGCGTTCGACCTGCTGGCCTCGGGCACGCTGGCCTTCACCGGCGGCGACAGGGGCCGCAACATGGTCTTGCAGTGCAATCTCGGGTTCGCGGCGCTGTGGCTGGCGCCGCGGCTGCACCGGCTCTACGAACGTTACCCCTGGCTGGTGCTCAATATCGTCACCCCGATCTGGGACCCCGAGCGCCATGCAGACAATGCCGCCATGGAAATCCGTTTCGGGCGCGAGGAGGAGATGTCGGCCAGCGCACTGCGGTTGTCGCGGGAGCGGTATTTTCCCGTCTGTGCCCCGGACTACCAGGATGGCGCCGTCGACCTTGACACTGCGCGCCTGCTGGATTGCGCGGGGCTTACCGGATCGTGGAGCACATGGTTCAAGAGCCGGGGCAAGACGTTTGCGCGCGAGGGCGAGGTCACGATCGCATCCACCTTCGTGATCGCGATGCAGGCCGCCCTGCACGGTGCCGGGATCACCATGGCACATGATTCCGTTGCGGCGGATCTGCTCGATGCGGGCAGGCTGGTCCGCCCCTTTGATCACGCGCCCGTCCTTTCGGAGGCATATTTCCTGCTCCGTGCATCCAGTCACGCCTCGACCCCTGCATCCGTGGCTTTCGCAGAATGGCTGTCGGAGGAATTCGGCGAACGCACGTGAACCAGGCGTGGGCGTGCAACTTGCGGGCGGACGCGCACCGGCTGGACACCATCCGGAGAGCATCGTCGCCCACGCTGCGTGCAGGTGGCGATATTGCCGTGCCCGTCGCGCGGAGGCACCGGTGCCGAGCCCTGCAAGCGATTGACGCCCGACGCATGTTGGCCGAACATGATGCCATGAAGATCCACGCGCTATGGTGTCATCCCCGTTCCGTGTCGACCGCGTTCGAGCGCATCATGCGCGCGCGTGGCGATCTGGAGGTGCTGCATGAGCCTTTCATGTACCACTATTACCTGAACCGTACCGAGCGGCTTTTCCCCGACTTCGCGCCCGAGCCCGATCATCCGCAGACCTATGCGGATATCCGCGACATGATCGTGGCGCGCGCCGATGTTAAGCCATTGTTTTTCAAGGATATGGCCTATTACGTGGTAAACGATATGCCGCAGGACCACGGGTTCGCGGCCTTGATGAGCCATGCCTTTCTGGTGCGGGATCCGGCCGAAGCGGCGCTGTCCTACCAACGGCGCGATCCCGGTTTCACCAGTACCGAGCTGGGCATCGAGGCGCAGCACCGGCTCTACCACGCATTGAGGGATCAGGGGCATGAGCCGCTGGTCATGACCGCGGACCAGTTGCGCGACGACCCGCGCGAGACGCTGAAACGGTATTGGGATCACATCGGGTTGCCGTTCATGGCGCATGCCTTCGAGTGGGATGACGCGGTTCCGGAGGGCTGGCAATCCGTCGTTGGCTGGCATGGCGAGGTCCTGAAGCGCGGGGCGATCCAACGGCAGGACGATAACCGCGACGCCGATGCCGAGCTGGCCGCGCTGGGAGCGCCATACACGGATTACGAGGCATTCCACAGGCCGTTCTACACGGAGCTGTCCGAAATAGCCGCGCGGCAGATGCGGCGGCCATCGAAAGCCCCGTCCGCGGCTGGGCTGGTCCGCTCGCCCTGACCGGAAACCCGTCGGCCCGGTTGGCCGCAGCCGCCGCGACAAGATCCGCCGCGGAGACTATTTCCAGGCGAAACGGGGCTGTTCGAAATGCGAAACCCGTGTCGTCCTTGCCTCCAGCGCGATTTCGCGGAACTGGTAGAGGATCGCGGCTGTCGGCGCGAACATGTCGTGCCCGAGCGTCGGGAAATAGGCCGACATGACTGGCTGATCGCCGTGAGCGTCCGGCTCCAGCCGCGGTATGGCGGGGCTTTCGAGCTCTTCGAGGGGGATGAAATACACCGCCGCCACCTCGGACGCGTCGGGGGTGAGTGCCGTCACGTCTTCGCACCATGCGACAAAGGGCGTGATGCAAAAGCCCGACCGCGTGGGAAAGTCATCGAGACGCCCGATGATGTCTTCTTCTTTCAACTCAAGTCCCAGCTCTTCCGATGTTTCACGCATCGCCGCCTCCAGCGCGGTTTCACCCGCGTCAAGCCGACCACCGGGCAGAGCGTATTGCGCGCCGTGGCGGCGCATGCTGCCGGGCCTGAGAGTCACGATGACGCTCGCCCTGCTGGAGGATCTGTCGGTGGCGATGATCACGGTAACGGCCGCCTGCCGAAGGCCGGGCCAGACCTCCTGCGCGGGGCTGAATGTCTTGACGTTGCGCGCGATTGTCCCGCGCAGCTCGGGGCCGAATATGTGACTCGCCGTTCGGTTCATGGGTGTCTCGTGTTTCTGTGAGCCTCCGGTCCCGTCGTCTGCATGGTTTGCAGACGGTCCCGGTATCCGCATGACGGCACGGCCCCGCCACGCTGCTAACACTCTTTGCGGCGGCATCCAACGGGCAACACCCCGGCGGTTTCCATCCCGCGCCTTGTGGTCCACAAAGGCACATGCGCGGTCACGGGGCGGTTTCACACGGCCCGGTCGCCGCTGCCGCGGTGGCGTGCTTGGCTTGCCGGGCAGACATTCATGGCGTGCAAGGGCCGTCGTTCGACGCAGAGCAATGCAAGGAAAAGGTTGTCATGACACATACAGGTTCCAGAGTGGCGGTGGTCACCGGCGGGTTGGCCGGGATCGGGCTGGCCATTGCGCAAAAACTGTCCGCCTGCGGGATGACGGTTGCCATCGGGGCCCGGCGCGGCGGTGACAGCGACTATCAAGCCATGGCGCGCGACAAGGTGGCACCGGGGACGTTGGTCCGGCATCTCGACGTGTGCGACGAGGCCTCGGTGGATCGCTTTTGCAGGACAGTGCGCGAAGAATGCGGGCCGATCGACGTTCTGGTGAACGCAGCGGGTGTCACGCATCACCACACGGTGAGCGGCCACGGCACGAAGGACTGGACCGATTGCATCGACACCAACCTGACCGGCCCGTTCCTGATGATCCGGGCCTGCCTGCCGCAGATGATGGAAAGGGGCTGGGGCCGGATCGTCAACATCGCCTCCACCGCCGCGCGCGCGGCGGTCGCCGACCATCCCGCCTACTGCGCGTCAAAGGCGGGGCTGGTCGGCCTGACGCGCGCGGTCGCGCTCGAGGGGGCGCCGCACGGTGTCAGCTGCGTTTCCGTAAGTCCGACTTGGGTCGAGACGGAAATGCTACGCAACAGCGCGGCAATCATGGCCAGCCAGACAGGGCGGAGCGCACAAGAAGAGATCGCTGCCATCGCCGCGTCGAATCCTCAGAACCGGCTGGTGCAGCCAGAAGAGGTCGCTGCCGTCGTGGCACTGGCGTGCTCGGACGATGCGCCGAGCCTCACGATGGAGGATATCTCGGTCAATGCAGGCGCGCATTGGTAAGTCACGGGCCGGTCCCCTCGATGGGGGTCCGTGGCTAGAGATCGACCACGAAGGTTCCGCTATGCTTGCTGGTGACGTAGAGTTCGCCTTCCTTGTGGGAAAAGAGCGCAACGATTTCCCCGTCGCGTCGCGCCTCGGCGCCCCCGCTGCTGGCGAGTGAGCGGCGGATGCCCGGCCCCTTGTCGAGCACTTCCTCCCGCGTGAAACCGGCGCGCAGCATCGTGCGGGCCAGCACCATTGCGCTGATCTCTGCCGGGTCGCCGACGGTGATGGTGTTCACCTCGCCGGTGGCGCGGCGGAAGCTCCGGTCCGTGTCGGAGCATCCCGCCAGCACCGCCACGAGCAGGAGCGCGGCCGTGACCGGCGAACGCAAAGTGACGCGCGCGCCGTGGCGCGCTCTTGCGGGCAAGATGTCGGTCATTCCTGTCCCCCCAGCCGATGCAGGGCTGCCTCGAGTTCGGTGCGGTACTGTTCGTCCGTGATGTCGCGGATCTGCGCGGTCGGGCCGGCGCCGGTCCGGAACCTCTTTCCGTTCTCGTCGACGAGGTGGGCGGTGACGAAGATCGCCACCTGCCGCGCCTGATGGTCCAGATCGCGGCGCCCGAGCATGTACCCGATGAGCGGCAGGTTCGCCGTTCCGGGAACGCCGCTGCGGTTGGACTGCGCGCGCGCGTCCACCAGCCCCGCGACCGCCGCCGTCCCGCCGTTCTGGATGGTCACGGTGCTCTGGGCGGAGCGCCGGCTGACGACCGGCAGGTTGTTTTCGCCGCGCCCCGTAACGTCCGACACCTCGAGATCCATCTCGAGCGTGATGTTCCCGTCTTGCCCGACGCGCGGCGTGATCGACAGGATCGTTCCGGTCTCGATCTCCTCGAGCTGTCCAAGCACCGCCGTCGTGGTTTCCGACTCGGTGAGAATCTCGAAGAATTCCTCGCTCGTGACGCGGATCTGGGACGTGGTGCCATCCTGTGCCAGAACCTGCGGGCTGGCGATGATGGTTGCCTGCCGGTTGGCCGACAGGAAGTTCAGCGTCAGCGAAAGCGCGTTGGTGAAGCTGCGGCTCGGCGTATACCCGATCCGCACTTCGTACGGCCAGCTGTCATCGTCGGCGTTGCGCGTTCCGGCCTCGATCGAGGGCCATTGGAAATCCGTCCCGAAATCGAGCAGGTCGCCGCGCTCGAGCACGACAACCCGCGCATCCAGCATGACGTGCTGGCGCGGCATGTCGATGGTCTCGACGTCGGCCATGATGCGGTGCATCAGTTGCGGCGGGGCGCTGACGGCGAGGGAATTCGACTGCGCGTCCGCCCTCACATACTGGGCCAGCGTCTCTGGCAGGAGCGCGACCACGCTCTCTGCCCTTGAGCTGTCCAGCTTCACCAACCGCGTCGGGTAGACGTCCGGCACCTCGGTTGCCGAGGGGGCACGTGGAACGTCCAGCCGGCGCAGCAGGGCGATGGCCGCGAGCCGGTTCTCGTCGGGGGCCGTGATGGCCACGGTATTGCGCTGCGTGTCGACGCGCACGTATCGCTGCAGGTCGGGCGGCAGCAGTTCCCGCGCGTTTTCAGCCTTGACGTGATTGAGCGCATAGAAACTGGTGTTCTGCTCGTCGCGCCTGTCCAGTTTCTCCAGATCCGAAACGATCTGGTTCAGTAGCTTTGGCGGGGCCGAGACCGCGAGCCGCCCCGATTCCTCGTCAACGCTGACATATTTCTGCAGAGGCTGGGCGAGCAGCCCGCGCGCGGAACCGGGTTTCAGGTTGTCGAGGCTCACGAGCCTTGTTTCTGCGACCTCGGCAAAGGCCTCGGCAGACGGGTCGGGGTTGAAAACCAGGTAATAGCCCGGCTGTTCAAGCACCTGATATCCCGTTCCGGCAAGTACCAGATCGAGAGCCTGCTCGATCGTCACCTTTTCCAGCGTCACGGACACGATGCCCTGCACGCTGGGGTCGGCGATGATGTTCTCGTTCGTCTGCGCGGATATGTCCTCAAGCGCCTGGCGGAGATCGGTCTGGAAAAAGACGTTATCGACCAGCTTCTGCTCTTGCGCCTGTGTCGAATGCGAAAATGACAGTTGGAAAATGGTTAAAACGACAACCTTGAACAAAGGCATCCATTTCGGCATCAGGGCCTCCGGGTACCAGCCAGAATTATTCCGTGGCGGTGATCGTCAGGTTCACGGACCCGCGGTAAGTCCCGTTCGTCGGACGCGCCACCTTGGGATGTGTCGGTATCACGGAGACAATTCCATTGAAAGGACCCGGCGCCACGTCGAGCTGCGCGTAGCGCGAGGATGTGTCAATATTGTCACGAGAATATTCATCAATATGTCCTTGATTCAGAATACTATTCGATTTTGGGAATCGCAGGTCGAGCCTGTAGGTAAGGATGCGCTCGCTGTTCGTGAGCATCCGCGCAACACCAACATGTGTCCCGTTCCGATATGGTATTTTCTCCGACGCCTCGGCGTGGACAATGGCCTTGGCATTGCCCCTTACGGTAAAGGGTATCTCGACCGGCGCGGCAACAGAGGCGTCCCGAGTGCCGGAGGGGCCGGAATGCGCCACCGTTGCCCCGGCTTCGGGCACGCGCAAAACGAAATCCGTGCCCTCGGGAAAGGAGACCTCGGCGATCGGCCCGACCTTGATTGCAATCGAGACTGTCACCCTGTCATTCTGGGCCCCCGCCAGGACCGCTGACGGAAACAGCGCCGCGACCAGAAAGCACCAGATTCCGACCCTTATCGCGTTTGCCATCGCTGACCTGCCTTTTCCGCGTGTGCGACCATCCTAGGGAAGGCCGTATCAAGCGGATACAGGATCAGTGTGGTGCAAAAATGTCCATATCTGGGAAACCCGTTGCAAACGGCCGTACGGGAATACCACGGCCACCGGGGTCATCCGTCGTTCAGAATTGTCAGCCTCTTCCGTTCTTGACCATCCTCGTTGTCTTCCATGGCCTCGATCCTGACCCGCAGCGTGCGCTCGGAAATCCGCGCACCGTCTTGCTCGGCAAGAACGCGGAGGACGTATTCGCCCGCCTCGACCGGGCCAAGGTCGACCGTGCCCGCGTAGTTCCGTGTGCCCAGTGGGAGCACGGCCTCGTCCGTGCCACCGAGACGCCAGCCCTTGACGCGCTGCCCGATATCCGGGATGAGCAGTTCGCCGCGCAGGACGGGCGCGATGTCCACGGTCCCGGTATTCACCAGCCGTGATTGCAGGATGTAGGATGCGGGCGTATCCCCCCGCGATACCGACATGCTGTCGATGACGGCGTCAACGCTGTTTTCGACCTGTTCGTGGCGCACATGCAGCCGCGAGCGTGTTTCGCCCGCGCTCTGACCGGACATGTATTTCCCCTCGAGCCGGATATCGGCGTAGTAGTTCGGCAATTGCCGGGCCTCGCGCGGCATGCGGCTGATGACGCGGATGTTGCGTTTCTGGCCCGGCCGCAAGGTCAGCTTGGCCGGCCGCAGCATTGTCCAACCCGCCGCTGAAAGCTGCTCTCCCATCAGGTCGCCCATTGCCATGCCGCGCAGGCTTTTGGGGGTCTCGATCTTCACCGAAACCTCAAGGGGTTCCGCGCCGGGGTTGCCGATCTCGACGGTGCCGGTGCGCGTGGCGCCCGGCAGGGCCGTCAGGCTCAGGCGCGGTGGCGACAGTGTCAGCGTGGTGTCGTAGGCCACCTCGTCGATCTCGGGGTCGCCCTCGAAATCGATCACGCGCTCGAAGCGGGGGAGCCTGCGGCCATCCACTTCGAGATTTCCCAGAAGCCGGTACTGGCCCGATGGCAGGCGGCGGCCCAGATCGCTGGACAGCTTCAGCGTCAGGCCCGGGAGGATGTCCTTGTCGGCAAGATCGCCGCGCGTGACGGTCCGCCAGTGCTCGCCGCTGCGCCGCTCGACGGCGATCTCGCCGTCTAGACTGGAATACGTGCGGCCGTCATTCACGATCTCCATGGTCACGCGCGTTGTCGGTTCACGCACCTCTTCGCCGGCCTCGTTCTTGCCGTCGTCCCGGGTCATCGAAAGACCGGCGATGGAAATGTCCTGCCGGACGGGGCGGCCCTCGATCTCGGTGATCAACGGAATGAGAAAGCCGAAGCTGATGGCAAACACCGCCGATTGCTCGCCTTCCTCGCCCTCGGGCATGGGCGGCGCGTCGGTCCGGATCATCACCGCCGAGGCATAGGCGCCGCGCGCATCCGGGGGCACCCGCCACAGCACGGGGATCTCCGTCGTCGTCTCGGGCGGAACCTCGATCCGCTCCGCCGGCAGTTCCACCCAGTCACGGCTGGAGGCGCGCAAGCTCTCCGGGTCCATCTCGGCGCGCATCTCGTCACGCACGATCCGGAGCGAGCCGTCAGGGGCTTGTGTCAGGTCGACCACCGACAGGTTCAGCGGCTCGGTGCGCGTGGGGTGGCGGTTGTTGACCCGCAGAACCACACGGGCGTTGCGGTTGGCTGGGATGTCGGCCTCGACCTTCATCGGCCGGACGGACAGGTTCTGCTGCGCCGCCGCGGGCAGGGCCGCGCCGAGCGTGACGAGGAAGATCAGAACAGTGCTGGCCAGCGTGGCGATACGGGCGATCAATTTTCTCGATCCTTCTTTCGCTTGGGTCGGGGATGCGTCGTAGGGTTTGCCGTCACGGGACGATCACCGCCGTCACCGGTATCCTGTAAGTGTCAGGCTCGGCAAAACGCGGCTGTCCCGGCAGGGTCAGGTCCCACCGGGTGGCGAGACCGATGAAAAAATCGTGCGCACCGTTGCAGAATCCCGCGCCGGGCCCGGGCACGAAGAGCGGCCGGTCATTCGCCGCCCCGTTCATGGCCGACAGGCTGCCGTAGCTCTGAACGCCCCGGGCATGGCGCACGAAGGGCTGCACGCCCAGCGTGTGCCCCTTGTTCCGGCCGGTCGCCGCACCGTACCACGCGCCGGGGCTTGGCCTTATTCCGCCGAGCTTCGGGAAATCGAACGCCACGCCGCCGACGCAGTGATCGGTGAAAAGCCGGATGCGGCCCATGTTGTCGGTCGGGCCGCTGGGGGACGGATCGCCCACGAAACCCGTTCCGCCGGTCGAGAGCTGCCCGCCGCCGGACGGGGTGAGCACCTTCAACTGCGCCGTCAGCTGGACCTGCACCTCGACCTGCACGTCAGGCTTGGCGCCGTTCTCTCCGGCGGGGTCCTGTGCCTGTACGGCGGCCGGGGCGGCGCAGACCGCGATGACGCCAGCCAGCAACAGTCTCAGACAGCGTCGGCCGACCGTTCTCGTCATTACGTGCATCTTAAGGGCTCAGGGTGGCCGTGATGGGGATCGTATACGTGTCGGGGGCGGCGAAATGGGGCTCTCCGGGCAGGGTGAAATCCCACCGTGTCACGAGGCCGATGTAGATGTCGTGCACGCCGCCGCAAAATCCGCCCGTTGTTCCGGACACGGTCAAAGGCGCGTCCACGGGCGATCCATTCAGGGTCAGGAAGTTGCCAAAGGTCGCCACGCCGGATGCGTAGCGCACGAAGGGCAGGGTTCCCAGGGTGTTGCCCGTGCTTTGCCCGACCGCCTGGCCGTAGAACGCCCCGGGGTCGGGACGGATATTCGAGACAGTGTCGAACTCGAACTCCACCCCGTCCACGCAGTAGTTGGTCATCAGTTCCAGGTGCGCCATGTCGTCGGTGTTCGCGACAGGGCTGGGGTCTCCCGCATAGGTCGGCGAGCTGTCGGTGACCGTGGTCGATGCGCTGTCCTCTACGACGGAGATGACGGCGATTTCCTGTACCACCACGTCTATGTTGACGTGCTCCACGGCGCCGGCTTGCGTGGCGGAGAGGCTGGCAACGGCAAGTCCTGAAAGAATGCGCATGATAGACCCCTTGTAAAAATCTTTAAATCAGGTGTTCACGGCACCAGCGTGCCGGTCATCGGAATGAGGTAGGTATCGGGCGGCGCCAGCGGCTGCTCGGATTGCAGCGTCAGGTCCCATCCGGTGCGCACGCCGAGGGCGATCTCGTGAACGCCGTTGCAGAACTCGGCCTGTGTCCCGTCGGGTCCGCGCACGAGCAGGTCGGAATCCGACCCGTCATGCGCCCCGCCGGGTGTGTCGAGCGTGCCCGTCGCCGTGTCGACGACATAGGCCTCGGGCCAGACGCCCAGCGTGTTGCCGGTGCCCTGTCCTGTCGCGGCGCCCAGATAGATGCCGGGCGGTGCGCCCCGGAACCCGGTGGCGCGGGGGAATTCCAGCACCACGAAATCGAGGCAGGTGTTGGTGCGCAGCGCGATACCGGCATGGTCGCCATCGGCCGTGTTGAACACGCTACCCTCCGACGAGGGATTGCCCATGAAGGTCAGGCTGGAATCGTCGATCCGCATCGCGCCCTCGTTCTCGCGCACTTCCAGGATCGCGATTTCCTCGACGGTTACGTCGATGGCGACCATATCCTGCGCAACAACGGTTTCCGCGGCCAGGCAAAATAGGCTTAACTGACTCAGAAGGGCGAAACGCAGCATATATCCTCCCGGAGACACAGGCGGCAATTAGCTGCCGCCTGCGCATAACTAACCACCTTAACTGGCCTTGCGGCCGCCTGCATACGGGGTTAGGGACTCGGAACGATGGTTGCCTGCATCGCGAAGGTGTAGACACCGGGTTCAGCAAACACATCTTGGTCGATACGCGTGTCATCCCAATCTGTTGAGACGCCAAACTCGACAACATGTGTACCGTTCGTGAACTCTGTACCGGCGCTGCTCGAGCTGAAGTTCTTCCCCACCTGCCAGACACCGTTCGTGTTGCTGGAAATGGAGTAGCCATTATGTTCGTTGTGCCAGCCTACATAACACGTGCTGCCGTCATCTTGGGCAGCAAATGGATAAACGCCCAAGATCGTGTTATTGCCATTCTCGGCACGGCCGAACCACTCATAGAGCGACCGGTCGTCGATTTCGTTGGGCCAGTTTGAACCGGGCACATCGGGATCAAGCCGAATATTGCGGACTCGTGGGAATTCCATCTGAAGATAGTCGATGTCGTGGTTGGTGTTCAGACGCACTCGCGCAAGATTTGTGGCGCCGCAAACGTTGGCGGGGTTGGAAAATCCCATTGAAGAAGCCGGACTGTTGACGTCAAGCGTCATGGTACCGGTCGGCTTTTCAACCTCGAGCATGGCAATGTCTTCGACTGTCACTTCAATATTCACGGTTTCTGCCGACATCGCCGGACCGGCGAATGCGGTGGCCAGGGCGGCGGCGCTGAGTCCAAGTTTGAGGTTCATTTCAATCTCCAATGTTAAATATCCCAAAAGCGGGATCTTGGGCGCCGGACGAGGGTCGCCGTGTCCGGCGCGGCTCCGCAAAGTTGGCGACCCCGATTCTCAATTTGATAGTAACCATTAAGTATTAGCCGCAAAACCGAAAGTTGCCCAATTCTTACCCCTTTTGTGCCACACTGGCCCATGTTTCGTGAACAGAGCCACCTTAATTCAAAGTATTGTTTCCAAATACGGCTCCTGCGGCCGCGCCGGCGGCGCGTGGCGCGGGGCATGACGGCCGGAATCATGGCAGGAAAGTGGCCCCGGCGCGGGGGCCATCGTCTCAAGAAGGCAACATGCGGGCGGGGATGTCCGCGCTCGTGGTCCTGGCTAGATCTTCTTGAGCACCACCCAGAGGCCCAGCAGCACCAGAACCAGCCCCAACAGGTCGGCCGTCACGAAATTCAGCACCAGCACTACCTCGTTCTCGAGATTCATGGCGGAGTCGCCGACCAGAACGATGCCGATGCTGTTGTAGAGCGACGCCACGATACCCACCAGCAGCAGGCGCCGCCAGTGGATGTCCATCCCCGCGTCGGCATAAAGGTCAAGCTGCGTGGCGCGGAACGTCTCGAACGCGAGGTAGGCGGCGGAGGCTGATACAATGGCAAAGACGAGCATTTCCGCAATGCTGAAATCGAACACGTGCCAGAGAGACCCTGCATGAACGAGCGCCGCGGGCAGCAGGGCGGGAATGGACCGCCAGCTTAGCAGCCATGCCGCGATCAGCTTCACCCCGTGCGGGAAAAAGGGTACGACCGTCGTCACGGCGCCACTGTTGAGCTCTTCCGCGCTCGCCGTGCCGTTGAGCATGTACCAGATGCCGTAAAGGCCCAGATAGGCCAGGCTTGCAAATGCTGTTGCCTTAATCAATTGTCGTCGCTCTTGCTGGCCGCCGCTAACCCCGGGGCGGCGTGCTGTTTGCGCCAATAGGGCCGGCATGTTCAAATGCGATAGAATCTAAGCTCTACATTCTCGTATTGAGAGTATCAAAGAGGTAATTACAATGCCTTCGCACGAAAAATAGCGCATTGATGACAAGAATCCAAAAACCCGTGGGTGCCGATATCCGGCCGTGCCGTGGCGCACGCACCTCTTACACGCCGGGTGCCAAACATGCGCCCCGGGCATCCATACCGCGCGCATGGCAAAAGCGTTTCGGGTCACGCAACGCGGTTCGGAACACAACGGCGGCACCATCCGGCCGCGCCCCGCTCACCCCTCGATCTTGTCGAGCCCCGGGATTTGCAGGCTGTAGGTGCCCGTCTTGCGCGGGCCGCTGCGCGATACAAGCTCCTTGTCGAGCAGGGATCTCAGCGCGCGGTAAAACGTGGGATGGCTCAGTTTCCGGCACAGGGGGTGGCGCTTGAGATCGTCGCTGCGCAGCTCGTTGGCGCCATCGGACGACAGTGCCGACATGGCATACAGCAGGCTGCGTTCGTCGCCGCTCAGCTTGTCGAGGCCCAGATCCTCCTCCATCGACGTCACCAGCAGCCGCAGCTTCGCAATGTGAGACAGATCGTTGGCGTCCATCGTTCCGGCCAGTTCGTGCATTCCGATCATTCAATTACCCCCATCCGGGGAAAAATCAAGCTTGGCGTCGCCGCGGCGCACGCACAGCCGGGCGTGTGCCAATCGCTTTCGGTGACTAAAGAGCTATCCTTGGCATGTCAAACGGACACTCGAAAGCCGGGTGCAAAGACGCGGCGACGGGGCTGCGGCGCGCGCGGCCCCCGCGCCGGGCGGGGCGAAACGGCAGGAAACGGGTCTTGGCCCGTCAGCCCCGCACGCCGATCATGCTGCTCAGCTGCTCGATGAAGATCGAGAACAGTTCGGCCTGCGACGAGATCCCGAGCTTTGCATAGGCGTTCCTGCGATGCACCTTGACGGTTTCGGCGCTGATATCGAGATGCAGTGCGATCGAGGCCGTGGAATGTCCCTTCAGCAGGAACTCGACGATCTCGGCCTGCCGGTCTGACAGCGTGTCGCGGCGAAGATGCCGCAACGCTTCCTCGACCGGCCCCGCGGCAATGCCGTGGGGCTGTGCGCCGGCGTCGAGAAACCGCAGGGGCAGGTCCGACCAGTGGCGCAGGCCAAGCGCGCAGACCACGCCGGAGATGTCGCGAAGGGTGGCAATCTCCGCGGGCGAGAACCCCTTGCCGCCATGCCGCCGGGTGATGCTCAGCACGGCGGTCACGTCATCGGACAATCCCATGAAGAACCCGACTTCGTCGGTGATGCGTGTCCGGCGGTAGTGGCGTTCGAAGTACTCGGTCTCGGTGAATTCGTCGGGGGCGATATCCCCCAGATGGGCCAGCCCCGCGCGGCGGCCGCGCCGGACCTCCTCGTAGAAGGGGTCCAGCAGGTACGGGCCGAGGATGTAGGCGTCCACGATGATGGCGGTTTCGCTGTCGCTGGCAAGATCGGTGCAAACCCCGATCGGCTGCTTGCGGGGTGCATAGGCAAAGACCATCGAATTGTCGAAGGGAACAAGACAGCGTATGGCGTCGTCCAGCGCCGCGGGAAAGCCGTCATCGCCGATGCGTTGCACGGCTTCGGCCAGGCCGTCGGCGAACTGCGCAAACCGCGTGTCCGCGTGGCATGACGTTCGCTCGGTACGGTCCTGTGGTTTCATCCGGCCTTACTACTCTGGGGGTATATCCCGACGCTGTGCGCTGTCTTAACCTTTCGGACAAAGCTATGACCAAACAGGGCGGAAGTCACGAATGCGCAGCGAAGGCGAGGCACACACCGCAGCCGGCACCGAAACCATACCCAGTGACCCCGATCACGTCCATATCGGCATTTTCGATGCCGACGGCACATTTCGCCACAAGAAGGTAAAGGGCGACAAGGCGGCCAATCTCGCACAGGCGGGCGGATTGTTCTGCGACGTGCTCTACAACTGGAACACCGCCGAAGCGCCGCAATCCACGGGGGCGTTCATCGACAGGGCGACCTCGATCGACCCGGTGTCGTGGCGCGATTACCCGTTTGCGGAAAACGACGCGCTGTGCATCGCGGACTTTGACCCGCCGTTCGGAGAGCGCAGCCCGCGCAACCAGGCGCGCAACATGATCGAGCGGGCCCGGCAGGCGGGGTTCAGCGTGCACTCGGCCTTTGAATTCGAGTTCATGGTGCTCGACGAAACGCCGGCGTCGCTGCGTGACAAGGACTATGCGGGCTTTTCGCATTTCGCCCCGGGCAACCGGACCTATTCGCTGCTCACCGAGGCGTGTCACCACGGGCTGCTCGAGGATTTCGAGGCCGTGATGCAGCGTATGGGGATCGAGCTTGACTCCGTGCACACGGAACTTGGTCCGGGCTGCTTCGAGGCGCCGCTCAAACACGCCGAGGGGATCAGGGCCGCGGATGACGCGGCGCTTTTCAAGAACTTCGCCAAGGCGTTCTTCATGCGTCGTCACCTGATGGCGACCTTCATGGCCAAGCTGGACCCGGGTTTCTCGGGCCAGTCGGGCCATCTGCACCTGTCGCTGCGCAACCTGTCGGACGGCGAACCGGCCTTTGCCGATGCAGGGGCGCCCGACGGGCTGAGCCGCACGGCCCGGCATTTCATCGGTGGCGTGGTCGCGCTCATGCCCGAGCTGCTGGCGCTGTGCAGTCACACGGTCAACGCCTACAAGCGCCTCGTGCCCGGGGCATGGGCGCCGGTGCATTCCAGCTGGGGTATCCAGAACCGCACCGCGGCGTTGCGCGTCATCAACGATACCCCGCAGGCCACGCGGCTTGAATTCCGCGTGCCCGCGGCGGACACGAACCCCTATGCCGCGCTGGCCATGTTCATCGGCGCGGGGCTCTGGGGCGTCGAGAACGCCGTGACACCGCCCGAGCCGGCCGCGGGGGATTGCTACGCGGCCCCGCCGCCTGACGGCATGTCATTCCCACGCACGCTGTCGGAGGCGGCAGCGCGTCTGAACGCGTCGAAAGCGGCGCGCGAGATCTTCGGCGACACCTTCGTGAACACTTTCGTCGAGATGCGCGGCTTCGAGGTGGCCGATTACGAGTCCCACGTCAGCCCGTGGGAGATCGGACGCTACATCGAGGTCGCCTGACCGGGGCGGCCAAACCCACCAACCACACAGGGAGACCAGCAATGACATCCAGAACCCGTTTCAACACCCCGACACGCCGCAGCGTCCTCAAGGGCGGTGCGGCCACCGCGCTCGGCGCCGCCACCGGCGGGCTCGGGGCGTTTCCGGCCCAAGCCGCGACATCCATGCGCTTCATGTGCTGGGAAGGATATGACAAGCCCAGCATCATAGATCCGTTCGAGGCGGCGCACGACGCGAACGTGTCCATCGACCTCATTACCGACAGCGCGGGCGGGTTCGCCAAGCTCGCCGCCGGCGGTTACCGGGATTTCGACGTGGTCGCCAGCGACAGCCCTTGGATCGCGCGGATGGGCCCGGCCGGCATCTGCGAGTACATCGACGAGGAAGAGTTCGCCGACGTCTACGAGAGCTTCTACCCGCAGTTCCGTGCACCGTTCGAGCCGCTGCGTCACGATGGCAAGGCGACCGGCCTGCCCAGCCGTTGGGGCTGGGTTGGACCCACGGTCAACACCGAGTTCGACTCGCTGGAGACATGGTCGAGCTACGACCCCTGCTTCGATCCCGCCTACAAGGACAAGATCTGCGTTCTCGACTGGGGTGACTGGCCGATCATGCCGATGGCCCTGCACGCCGGCATCAACCCCTACAAGGAACTCGATGACGCCGAGCTGCGCGAGATCCGCAAGGTGTTGCGCGCCCTTTTCAAGAACACGCGCGCGCTGGTGGCCGACCTGTCCGTTGCACAGAAGGGATTGATGGATGGCAGTTTCCGCGCCCTTATCGGGGGGGGCACCTATTGCACCTCGGCTCTGCGCAAGGACGGCAACGACCACATCATGTCGATCGTGCCCGAGCCCAAGGACGGCCTGAACCAGGGCATCATCTGGATGGAGGCCACCGGCATGCTGAAGGGCTCGGACAATCCCGAACTCGCCAAGGAGCTTGTCCGGCACGTCGTCTCGCCCGAGGTGGCCGTCGAGCTGGCCTGGACGGAGGCGACCTGCAACCTGGTCCCCAGCCAGGATGCCGAGAACCGCTTCACCGACCGGCAGAAGGAAGTGCTGCAGATGGATTACATGTGGGAAGCCTGGGACAAGAGCCACTTCCACAGCATCGCTCCGAATGTCGACGAGATGCTGGCGATCTTCCAGGAAGAGCTCGCCGCCGCGGACTGAGCCGCGATCGTCCCGCCCGGACTGTCCGGGCGGGATGCCCCTCTACAACAAGCCAAAATGCCGAGGATTCCGACAGTGCAAACCGAGGCCCCGATCATCGATGCCCGGAACATCGACAAGCTGTACAACAGCTTCCAGGCTCTTTACGACATAGCGCTTCAGGTCAGGGACGGGGAGTTCGTGGCACTTGTCGGCCCGTCCGGCTGCGGCAAGACCTCGTTGCTCAAGATCCTCGCGGGCTTCGAGCACCCCACGCGCGGCAGCTTGCAGATACAGGGCCGCGACGTGGTTGGCGTGCCGCCGTCCGCCCGCCCCACGCGCATGGTCTTTCAAAAGCTCGCGCTCTTTCCGCATCGCACCGTTCGGCAGAACATCGCCTTTCCGCTCAAGCTGGCCAGGACCGACGCGGCGACGACGCGGCGGCGCGTGTCGGAGATGATGGACCTCATGCATCTGCCGGAAGCGTATCTCGACCGCTTTCCCGCCCAGCTGTCGGGTGGCGAGCAGCAGCGCGTGGCGCTGGCGCGGTCGATGATCTCCAATCCCAGCGTGCTTCTTCTCGACGAACCACTCAGCGCGCTGGACGTGAAGCTGCGCAAGGCGCTGCAGACCGAGATCAAGCACCTTCACAGAACGGTCGGCACCAGCTTCGTGCACGTCACGCACGACCTTGAAGAGGCGATGATGCTGGCCGACCGCATCTGCGTGATGCGCGGCGGCCGCATTCTGCAGACTGGCAGCCCCACCGACATCTATTACCGGCCCGCCGACGATTTCGTGGCGGGCTTCATAGGCGAGACGAACCTCTTCGACGTGGAGCTCTCGGGCCCGCCGGACCGGCGCACGTTCCGTCACGAGGCAATCAAGTGCGACCAGCCCGTGCTTGGCCCCGGTCAGGTCTGCGAAACGGTCAGCGACGACGGTGCGGCGCTGATGGTCCGCCCCGAGATGATACGCCTCCACCCCGGCGACACGCCCCCCGCCGCGGGAACCTGCGTGATCGCCGGCCGGGTCGAGGAGTTTTTCATCAAGGGCGCGTCGATCCAGTACAGGGTCATCGCGCAGGGCCAAGACGAGCCGGTCATCGCCGAGATCCTGGGAACCGCCCGGCCACCCGCGGATGTGGGCGATACGGTATCGCTGGTGTTCGATACCGCGGACGGTTTCGTCCTCAAGCGGAGCTGAACCATGGAGGTCAAGCCCAAACCACTCACGGATAGCGGCCTGCTGATCGCCACGGTGCCGCTGACGGTCCTCATGGTGGTGTTCTTTCTGGTTCCGCTGGGGATGACGGCGTTGCTGAGTTTCCAGGGCACCCAGTATTACCGGCTGGTCTGGACCTGGGACCTGGAAACGTGGCGCGACGTGTTCTCGCACTGGCATTACTGGTCGATCATGCTGCGCACGCTCGGCATGGCGCTGAGCTGCGTGGCCCTTTGCATCCTGATCAGCCTGCCCGTGGCCTATGCCCTCGTGCACCGCCTGCGCACGGTCGAGAACCACGTCAAGATTCTCATCGTCTTCGCCTTTCTCACCGATGCCGTGCTCAAGACGTTTGGCTGGGTGCTGTTCCTCGACCGTTCTGGCGTCATGAACGGTATGCTGCAGGGTATCGGGCTTGGCACGGCGGCCACGGATATCCTGTTCACGCCGACGGCGACGCTTATCGGCATGGTCTACAACCTTTTGCCCTACACGATCTTCACGATCTACCTGTCCCTGGCGCGCATCGACCGGGATCTGATGCTGGCATCCTATGATGCGGGCGCATCGCGGCTGCGCACCTTCTGGGAGGTCACGCTGCCGCTCAGCCGCCCGGGCATCATCGCGGGCGGCGTGCTGGTCTTCGTGCTCAGCCTCGGCGTGTTCCTCGAGCCCAAGGTGATGGGCGGGGGCACGTCGCCGATGGCCGCCGAACTGATCCGCCAGACATTCGAGACGCGCGTGAACTGGCCGCTCGGCGCCGCGCTGACACTCGTGGTGATCGTGATCGGGGCACTCACCCTTGCCGTGGCGGTGAGCGCGCTGCTGCGGGCGCAGAAAACGCCTGGGAGGGCCGGACAATGATACCGGATCGTGCTGAAAGACGGGCGGTCAATGCCGTCCTTTACGGCAGCGTCGTGGCGGTGCTGGTGTTCTTCTATACCCCCATCGCGACGCTTGTCCTGTTTTCCTTTTCCGAGAGCCGGTTCCTGAGCTTCCCGATCGAGTCGTTCTCGCTGCGCTGGTACGGCGAGCTCTTCGCAAACAACGACTTCTGGCCCGCGCTCAAGAACTCCGCGCTTCTGGCGACGGTCTCGACGGTGTTCGCGACGGCGCTGGGTACGGGCGGCGCGATCGCGTGGATACGGTGGCGCTTCAGGTTCCAGCGGGCGTTTCAGGCGCTCACCTTCGCGCCGCTGCTGTTCCCGCAGCTGCTGCTCGGCGTCGTCATGCTGCTTTGGTTCTCGGTGCTGGGCAACATGTACGATTTTTCCCCGTCACTTTGGACGGCGGTGGTCGGGCACGTTGTCTACATCACCCCGTTTGCCCTGATCATCATCGCGGTGCAGGTGCACGGGTTCGACGACACGCTGGAGGACGCGGCGCGCGATGCCGGGGCGAACGCCGTGCAGGTTTTCCGCGAGGTCACGCTGCCGCTCATCTGGCCGGGCGTCTTTGCCGCCGCGATCTTTGCGTTCCTGCTGTCATGGGGAAATTTCTACGTCACCTACAGCCTCGCCGGCACGGCGCGGACGCTGCCGACCTTCGTCTTCAGCGGGATCGCGGTGGGCTCATCCCCGGTCTACCCGGCCCTGGCGACCGTCACCTTCGTTCCGGCGCTTGTCCTGCTCGGGGTGGCTGACGTGTTCCGGCGCCGTGCCGCCGCGCGCCGCGCCGCACCGGTCGCGGGGTCGGAATGACCGGGCCGGTGCCACGCGATGCCGCCGCCATCGCCCGGGCGGTGTCAGCCGGGCAGCTTCGCGTCGTGGACGTGGTCGGTGCCGCGCTGGACAGGGCGGAGGCGATCGCGCCCTTGAATGCCTTTACCGTCATCGACCGGGAGGGCGCGATGGAGGCGGCGCACAGGCTCGACCGGCGTATCGCCAGTGGCGGTGTCAGCGGCCTGCCGCTGCTTGGCGTGCCGTTCGCGTCCAAGGATTTCACCCCCACGGCCGGGCATCTGACGACCCGCGGCTCGTGGAGCACCGGCGTGCAGGTGCCGGATACCGATCCCGTCTATGTGCGTCGTCTCAAGACGGCGGGAGCGGTTCTGATCGGCAAGACGACCACCCCGGAATTCGCCTATTCGAGTTTCACCCACAGCCCCCGCTGGGGGGTGACGCGCAACCCTTACGACCCCGAACGCACCCCGGGCGGCTCGTCGGGCGGGGCGGCGGTGGCCGTGGCGACGGGCTGCGTGCCGATTGCCGAGGGCACGGACATGGGCGGCTCGGTCCGAATCCCCGCGGCGTTCAGCGGTGTCGTCGGTCTGAAGCCCAGCCTCGGCCGCATCCCCATGGACATCCTGCCGCTTGGTCCCGACATCCTGTCGCATTTCGGACCGCTGGCAAGCTGCGTGGACGATGCCGCGTCGTTCCTGTCCGTCACGCAAGGGGCGGACGCGTCCGATATCCTGTCGCAACCCGCGCCGGAAGCCATTGGCCGGATCGACCCGGCGCGTGCGCCGCGTCTGGCGCTGTCGCCGGATCTCGGTTACTACCGGGTGGAGCCGGAGGTCGCCGGGCGCGTGACCGAGGCGGCCCAACGCCTGAGAGACGCCGGCGCGGTGGTGGAAACCGTCGACCTCGGCTGGAGCCGCGAGGTCAACGACACCTGGCTCAGGTTGTGGGGCGTGACGCTTGCCGCGTCGTGGGGCGATGCCCTGCGAACCCACCGCGACCGGATGGACCCGCAGGTCGTTGCGCTGATGGAGGCCGGGCTGGACTGCCGCGGTGTCGACGTACCCCGGCTGGAGGCGCTGCGCCACCGACTTTGGCGCGATCTTGCCGGGATATTCGGGCGCTATGATGCGCTGCTCACGCCAACATGCGCGGTCATGGCGCCGCGGCACGACGAAACCGATTCCGATTTCGACCACTCGGAACCGGACGGGCGTTACCGGGGGCTGGACATGACCTGCCCGTTCAATCTGGTCGGGCCGTGCCCGGCGCTGTCGGTGCCTGTCGGCACCGCCGGCGGACTGCCGGTGGGGCTGCAGATCGTGGGGCCCCGGTTCGCGGACCGGCAGGTTCTCCGGATCGGCAAGCTGGTGGAACAATGCTATCCCCCGCTTGCGCCGCCGAAGGACAGCTTCGACCCGCGAGGATATTCAGAAGAGGTGCGAAAATGACGCAAGAGACCAGCCAGGGAACGTGGGGCTTTCCGACGACCGTATGGTTCGGGGCCGGCCGGGCCGCGCAGATCGCCGACGCTGTCCGTGCGACTGGGGCCGCGGCCCCGCTGCTGGTCACCGATGGCGGGCTGGCCGACCATCCCATGCGCCATGCCCTTACCCGCGCGCTCGGGGAGGCTGGCATAGCCGCCGGGCTTTTCACCGATGTCCAACCGAATCCGACGGGCGAGAATGTCGCGGCGGGGGTCGAGGCATTTCTCGCCGGCGGGCACGATGCCGTCATCGCGCTTGGCGGGGGCTCTGCGCTGGACGCGGGCAAGGCCGTCGCCCTGATGGCCGGCCAGACCCGCCCGATATGGGATTTCGAGGACATAGGGGATAACTGGCGCCGCGCCGATGCCGGGGCGATCCGGCCCGTCGTGGCCATCCCGACAACGGCGGGCACCGGTTCGGAACTTGGCCGTGCCTCCGTCATTTCCGACACGCAGGTCGCGCGCAAGGTGATCGTCTTCCACCCCGACATGCTGCCGCGGGTCGTGATCATGGATCCCGAGCTGACCGTGGGGTTGCCACCGATGCTGACGGCCGGGACGGGCATGGATGCGCTCAGTCACGCGCTGGAGGCATGGTGCGCGCCAAGCTATCATCCGATGGCCGACGGATTGGCCGTGCAGGCCATGTCGATGATCCGTGAAGCGCTGCCGCGGGTTCACCATGACCCGTCAGATGTCGCGGCCCGCGGCGAGATGCTGGCGGCGTCAGGCATGGCATGTGTAGCCCTGCAAAAGGGGCTGGGCGCGGTCCATGCGCTGTCTCACCCCCTCGGGGCCCTGCATGACGCGCATCACGGCGTGCTGAATGCCATCCTCCTGCCGCATGTCCTGCGCCAGAACTGGCCGGCGATCGAGCCGCGCATGGCGCTGCTTTCGTCGCGGCTCGGACTTGGCGGACAGGCAGAGGACGTGCCCGCATGGATCGAGGGGCTCACGGCCGAGCTGGGGGTGCCGAGGCGGCTGTCCGACATCGGCGTGGAGCCCGTCGATCGCCGCCGGGTGGCCGCCATGGCCCTGCTGGACCCCTCCGCCAAGGGCAACCCCGTCGAGATGACCGAGGAAATGGGCATGGAAATCCTCGCAGCGGCCAGCTAGCCGCCGGCGAGAATCGGCCGTTTCAGGGACTTGGCGGCGACTGTGGGCCAAGTATCCAGAGCCCGGCGCCCGCCGCGACAAGCGCGCCGGCAGAAATCCTCGTGACCCACGGCCGGCCTGCTGCGATTTTTTCGAGGCCGACGAACAGGGCGAGCCCGGCGATCCAGAAGAGGTTCATCACCCCGCCAACGAACAGCAGCGCCATCAAGACCCAGCAACAGCCAAGGCAGAACCAGCCATGGCGCATCCCCATCCGCAAGGCGCCGGAGGCACCGGGCCGCCAGTTGTGCATGAGAAACACCAGCGGATGCTGGCAGTGCCGCAGGCAGGCCTGCTTGAGTGGCGAGAGCTGGTAAAGGCCCGCCACAACCAGAAGCGCCGCGCTCGCCGGCCCGTGGACGAGTTGCATCATGCCGCTGATGGCCCCGGCCTGAACGAGGCCCCATTGCAGGACCGTCGCCCCGAGACTGAAACCCGCCCACGCGATAAGGTAACCACAAAGGAACGCTGCCGCCGGGCCGTAGGGGGCCGCTGACCTTTTGCCCTTGCGGGCGAGGTTTGCGTAAAACAGGACGGCGGGCGCTGCGCTCGGCACCATCATGGCGACCATCATGATCCACCACATCAGGAACATCATGAGCGCATAGCCGCCCGTCCATTCAGCGGGGGCCATCGCCATGCCGGGCATCTCGATTGCCATCCGCGTCATGCCGACGGCCGACATGTTCATGCCGATCCCGGTCACCGTGTAGACGGCCGAAAGGGCCACCACGGCGCTCAGGCCGGCCACCACGATCAGCCGGTCCCGTTTCAGGGCGTATTCAAGCGCGGTCATGGGCCGGCCTTGTCCTTGCGGTCAGTGTCACGGCGGTCAGGTCACGCCGACCAGGCAAACGGCGCGAAATGCCCGTTCCGAGATCCGCTGGCGTCATCCCATTCGATGCCGAAGGCGTTGAACCGGCTCTTCGTCGCGTGGGCGAGGGCCAGATCCGAGTTCACCGGGTGGGGCACATTCGAGATCGTGACCGGCCCGCCGCCCGGCACGGCGCTTGTGACGGCTTCGATTTCCTGGTCGACAAGCTCCCCGGCGGTGACCGTGAAGCGCGACCCGTCGGACACGAAGGTGATCGGCCGCTTCTCGATGCCGGCCATTTCGCCGACAAGAGGGCCGAGCGCCTCCATCGGGCCACCCGCGGCGCCGGTGGCGATGTCACCGATCGCTGCGGTCTGTTCGTCGTCGGCGGCTTGGTCGACAATCAGGCCGACCTTGATGCCGCCATCGGCCATGGCTCCCGGCGCGTGCAGCAGGACGATGAAGGATATGCCGTCGAGCGAAATCCCGTCCTTCTCGCCGTTGTCGATCCGCATGGCGATGGCGGCCTTGCAATTCCCCTCCGTCGGCATCGCGGTCAGGTTGGACGTGATGCAGGGGCACAGGAAATCGCAGTTGCAGGTTTCCATGTATTGGCCTTCGATATGCCAGTTTGCCATTGTGCTTTCCTCCCGTTCCCGAGGTCGTGTCCGGTGTCCTCGGCTCTTGTTCTCTCGTCCGCGGGACCACCCGGCCCGCGCCTGCACAGGGTCGCACGGTACGCGCCGCGCAACTTGTGGACTGGCTGAGGATTACTTGGTGATATCCGTCGGATTTGGTAAATTCCCCCATGATCTACAGGTTCCACGACCTCGAACTCGATACGGCGCTCGCATCGTTGCGCCGGGGCGGGGCGGATGTCGCGCTGGAACCGCGCGTTTTCTCGTTGCTCCGTTGCCTTGTGGAGAACCGTGACCGCGTGGTGCCCAAGGAGACCCTCGTCGAGGCGGTATGGGATGGCCGCTTCATCTCGGACGACGCGATTTCGACGGCGATCAAGGAATTGCGCCGTGCAATGGGGGACGACGGCAGGCGCCAGAATGTGGTCAAGACATTGCGCGGCCGCGGATACCGTTTCGTCGCGCCCGTCCGGATGATTGCCCATGCCCCCAAGCCGGCCGAGGATACCGCGCCATTGATGGCCGGGCGCGGCGCGGCGGGGCGGCCGTCGATCGCGATCCTGCCTTTCCACCTCGTCGGCCCGTCAAGAAGCTGCGCGGCGATCGCCGATGCGATCCCGGCGGAACTCATCAGCTCGCTGTCGCGGCTGCGCTGGTTGAAGGTTTTCGCCCGCGGCTCGTGTTTCCGGTTCCGGGACGATCCCACGGATCCGGCCACCGTGAGGGCCGCGCTCGGCGCCAATTATTGCCTGTCCGGCGTCATCGAGATGTTCGAGCGCGATATCGCGATCACCGTGGAGCTCACCGATACCTGCAGCAAGAGCGTCGTTTGGTGTGACCGTATCACCGGCGTGTTCGACGATGTTCATGAAATGCGCGCCACCATCACCGGCCACGTCGTGACGGCCATGGACCTGCACATTCCGATGCACGAGGCAGAGGCGGCCCGCCTGCGCGCGCCGAAGCACCTCGACGCCTGGGGGCTGTATCATATCGGCCTTCAGCACATGTACCGCTTCAACAAGGCCGACAACGAACGTGCCGCGGCGTATCTGGCGCGCGCCGCCGCGCTTGAGCCCGGTTTCGCGCGTGTGCAGGCCGCGCGATCCTTTACCAGCTTTCAGAACGCGTTTCTGAACTACACCGCGGACAGGGCGGCACAGGTCGCCGATGCCCGCCGTTTTGCCGAGCACAGCGTCGAGCTCGATCCGCTGGACCCGTTCGGCAACTTCACGCTCGCGCGGTCCTACTGGCTTGAGGGCGATCCCGAGCACGGGCGCGGTTGGCTCGACCGGGCCGTGGACTACAGCCCCAGCTTTGCGCACGGCCATTACGCGCGCGGGTGGTCGGCGGCGATGGCCGGGCGCAGCCAAGACGCCCGGCGCGATATCGACACCGCGCTCCAGCTCAGCCCGCTCGATCCGTTCCAGTACGCGATGCAGGCCACGCGCGCCTTTGCCCACTTGATAGAGGGGGACACCGCGGCGGCGGCAAGCTGGGCGGATCAGGCGGCACGCGCGCCCGGCGCGCACTACCTGATCGGCCTGATCGCCGCCATGGCGCACCAGCTCGACGGAAATGAAGGCGCGGCGGCCTACTGGGCGGGTCATGCCAGTGCCCGCAGGCCGGGTGCGTCTGTCGATCGTTTCTTCAAGGCGTTTCCGTTCACCGACGCAAGCCTGCGCGGCACGATGGCGGACGCGCTGGAAAGGACAGGCATCCCGCGTTGACCGGCGTGATCGAGTGAACAGAGGCAGGCCGTGGCGGCGCGCCGGCACGCGGCGATTTTCTTCGGTGTCGGGGTGCAGGTTTCGCCTTTTTCCTCCCCCTAAAGCACGGCAGTATGCCACGGGGCAGGGTGCCCGGCCGAGCCGATGAAAGCAGGACACGCTGGCGTCGCGGGTATGAGAAGGAGGGCGGCAGGCCTGCATTGCCCGCGACGTGATCTTGCCGGTTCAGGGCAGGGGCCTGTGCCAATCGCGCTGGCCGACTGCCCGGCCTGACGATGTGATGAGAACGAGATGGACAGGGACAATGGACAGGGCCCAGATCGTGCATGACAACTTCCTGCGGCGGGTGGCGGCAGGTGATTTGCCCGCGGGGGCGCAGCCCGCCGGTCCGCTGACCGGTACGGAGGCGGTGGCGCTCTTTCGCGCCCAGTGCCTCTCCCGCGCGCTCGACCGGCACAGCCGGGCGATGCAGAAGGCGGGGCAGGGCTATTACACCATCGGCTCCTCCGGCCACGAAGGTATGGCTGCCGTCGCCGCCGCCACGCGCCCCACCGACCCGGCCTTCCTGCATTACCGCGACGCCGCTTTCCAGATCGCCCGCAGCGCCCAGGTCCCCGGCCAGACAACGACATGGGACATGCTCCTGTCCTTCGCCTGCTCGTCCGAAGACCCGATCTCGGGCGGCCGGCACAAGGTGCTGGGCTCAAAGGCGCTCAACATCCCGCCGCAGACGTCGACCATCGCCAGCCACCTGCCCAAGGCGGTGGGCGCGGCCTATGCCATCGGGCTGGCCCGCCGCCGCCCGCCCGAACACCGCCAGTATGCCGAGGACGCCATCGCCATCTGCTCCTTCGGCGACGCGTCGGCCAACCACTCCACCGCGCAGGGGGCTTTCAACTCCGCCGGGTGGACCGCCTACCAGTCGGTTCCCCTGCCGCTTCTCTTTGTCTGCGAGGACAACGGCATCGGCATTTCCGTTAAAACCCCGAAGGGCTGGATCGCCTCAGGCTTCGCCAACCGCCCGGGGCTCAAATATGTCTCCTGCGACGGGCTCGACATCTTCGACACCTACCGCGCGGCGCAACAGGCCGCCCACTACGTGCGTACCCGCCGCAGGCCTGCCTTCCTGCATGTCCGCACCGTGCGGCTTTACGGCCATGCCGGGGCCGACATGCCCACCACCTACATGGCCCGCGCCGAGGTCGAGGCCGAGGAAGCCAACGATCCGCTCCTCCACTCCGTCCGCCTGCTCTCCGAATCCGGCGCGCTGGAGCCGGCCGAGGCGCTCGGGATCTACAACGACACCTGCGCCCGCGTCGAACGTGTCGCGCAAGAGGCCGTGACCCGCCCGCGCCTGGAAACCGCCGGCGACGTGATGGAAAGCCTCGTCCCCCCGCCGCGCCCCTGCGCCCCCACCAACGGCCCCGACGCCGCCACGCGCGAGGCGGCCTTCGGCGCCGACCTCAAGGCGCGGGAAGAGCCGCAGATCATGTCGCGCCTCATCAACTGGGCGCTCACCGACCTGATGCTCGAACATGGCGAGATCGTCATGATGGGCGAGGATATCGGCGCCAAGGGCGGGGTCTACGGCGTCACGCAGAAACTCGTCACCCGCTTCGGCCCCGACCGGGTGATCGACACGCTTCTGGACGAGCAATCCATCCTCGGGCTGGCGATCGGCATGGCCCAGAACGGCTTTGTGCCCATCCCCGAGATCCAGTTCCTCGCCTACCTCCACAACGCCGAGGACCAGATCCGGGGCGAGGCGGCCACCCTCCCCTTCTTCTCGAACGGCCAGTTCACCAACCCGATGGTCGTGCGCATCGCCGGGCTGGGCTATCAGAAGGGCTTCGGCGGGCATTTCCACAACGACAACTCCGTCGCCGTGATCCGTGACATCCCCGGCGTCATCCTCGCCTGCCCCTCCAACGGGGCCGATGCCGCGCGGATGCTGCGCGAATGCGTGCGGCTGGCGCGGGAAGAACAGCGCGTCGTCGTCTTTCTCGAACCCATCGCCCTCTACCCCATGCGCGATCTGCACGAGGATGGGGATGGCGGCTGGTTGTGCGCCTACCCCGCACGCGGCGAAACCCTGCCGCTGGGCTCGGTGGGCGTGCATGGCGCCGGCGCGGACGTGGCCATCGTCAGCTTCGGCAACGGCCATTACCTCTCCCGCCAGGCCGCCAAACGGCTGCAAGAGGACGGCATCGAGACCCGCGTGATCGACCTGCGCTGGCTCTCCCCCCTGCCCGAAGACGCGCTGCTCGACGCCATCAAGGGGGCCGAACGCGTGCTGATCGTCGATGAAACCCGCCGCAGCGGCGGCGTGGCCGAGGCGCTGATGGCGCTTCTCACCGAACGCACCGGTCTGCCCCACGCCCGCCTCACGGCCCATGACAGCTTCATCGCCACCGGCCCCGCCTATGCCGCCACCATGCCCTCGGCCGACAGCATCGTCGCGGCCGCCACGCAGCTGGTGAGGGGCAGACCATGAAAACGGCCGTCATCGTCTGCCCCGGCCGGGGCACCTACAACAAGGCGGAACTGGGCTACCTCTCCCGCCACTTCCCCGATGCGGCCCTGCTTGCCCGCTTCGACGCCATCCGACAGGCCGCGGGCCAGAAACCCCTCACCGCCCTCGACGGCGCCGCCCGCTTCTCGCCAGCCGAATTCACCCGGGGCGACAACGCCTCGGGTCTCATCTATGCGGCCACGCTGGGTGACTTTCTCTCCATCAACACCGAGGAAATCCGCCCCGTCGCGGTCACCGGAAACTCGATGGGCTGGTATTCCGCGCTGGCCTGCGGCGGCGCGGTCACCGCGGAGGGCGGCTTCGAGATCGCCAACACGATGGGCACGCTCATGCACGCGGCGCTGATCGGCGGCCAGCTCGTCTATCCCTTCCTCGACAACGACTGGCACCCCGACCCCGCCCGCAAATCCGAGCTGCTGGCGCAAGTCGCCGACATAAACACCCGCGACGACCATAGCCTCGCCCTTTCCATCGACCTGGGCGGCATGCTCGTGCTGGCGGGCGACACCAACGGCCTGCGCGCCTTCGAACAGGCCGTGCCGCAGATCGACGGCCGCTTCCCCCTCCGCCTCGCGGGCCACGCGGCCTTCCACACCCACCTGCAACGCCCCGTCGCCGAAAACGGCCGCGCCGCCCTGCCGCCCGCCCTCTTCACCCAGCCCCGCCTGCCGATGATCGACGGGCGCGGCGCCATCTGGTGGCCCGGCGCCACCGACACCCATGCGCTGTGGGATTACACGCTGGGCCACCAGGTGACCGAGACTTACGATTTCACCCGTGCCGTCACCGTCGCGGCGCGCGAATTCGCGCCCGACCTCTTCATCGTCACGGGCCCCGGCACCTCGCTGGGGGGCGCGGTGGCGCAATCGCTGGTGCTGGCCGGCTGGCGCGGGCTCGGCAGCAAACAGGATTTCACCCGACACCAGAACGCCACGCCGATCCTGGCCGGCATGGGCCATGCCGACCAGCGCGCGTGGGTCGCCAAGGCATAACGCTACGCGGCCCCCACGGCATCGCGGGGGTGGCGCGTGCATCAAAATGACGGCCATGCGTCGACGGACAGGCCGTGCCGCGATGTGCCGATGCGGGATTGACCATATCAACCCGGCACCGGAGTCTGCCGGGCCGCCCCCCGCCGCGTGGGGAGATTTGGCCGTGGACACCCCGATTTTCTTGCCTTTCGGGCTGGATATGGCCGCTCTTGCGCCCGGGAGCGCAGTCAACTGGATGTACTGTGATCCTGAACTGGTTCTATATTTCCGGCGAGAGGCTGGGTCAGACTTTTCTCATGCTGACCCGTCCGATTGATGCTACCGCGGGCGGTCAAGCTGATCGTGACGCAAGGAACGGCCCGGATCGGGCCGGGCATTACGGAGATTGCACGATGATCGGGCGGCACCTGCGTATCTTCATCGACGGCTTGTCCGAACTCATGGGGCGAATTGGCTGGGTGATCGTTCTGTACTGCATGATCTTCGGCGTCACGGACGTGTTCATGCGGTACGTGCTGAATGCACCGTCGATGTGGATCGGCACGTCGATGCAGGCGGCGATGGTTCTGCTGGCCTGCGCCGGCGGCGTGTTCGCGCTAAAGCACGATGCGTTCGTCAAGCTCGATCTCTTCTACGCGGACGCCAAGCCCCGCACGAAGGCCATCCTTGATGTCATGACGGCGCCGTTCACCTTTCTTTTTCTCGGTGTCCTGATCTGGAAAGGATACGACGCCGCGATGTTTTCGCTGATGCTGAACCAGACAACACCGACGGCGGTGCCGATCCCGATATACCCGATCAAGTTCGCGATCCCGTTCACGGGCGTGATCGTGGCGATGCTCGTCATCAAGCGCTTCCTGATCGACTTGCGGACGGTATTCGGAGGGCAGGCGGACGAAGCAGCCTAGCATGAGGTCAACGGGCGGATATCCAGAAACAAAAAGAACAACCAGCACGTCAATCCAACAGTAGGAGGTAAAGACTGTGAAGCACGAAAAATTCTTGGTTTCATCCATACTCGCCGGCGCCATTGCGGTGACGGGAACCATCGCCGCGGGGCAGGACGGCCCCCCCGACGAGGTGACGGAGTGGGTTTTCCAGCCTGCCTTCGACCAGACGGATGCCGGCTGGGATAACGGTGTGATGCCGTGGGTGGAGGCCGTCGAGGAAGCGACGCAAGGCACCGTGAAGGTCCGCGTCGAACCCGTGGGCGCCCTGACCAGCGGATCCGAGGCATTCGCGGCCGCCGCGGCCGGCCAGACCGATGGCTATGCCGGCTGGGCCACCGTGTATGGCGGCGACATGCCCGAGGGAATGCTGGCCTTTGGCATGCCGATGGGGGCCAACAGCGCGGAACAGGCATGGGAAGCCATGTGGGGCGACCCGGACTACCGCATCGGCGAAATCGTGCAGGAGGCCGCGCATGCGCGCAACCTGCACTGGGTTGGCTGGAGCAACCAGGGCCCGAACGCGATGTTCACCAAGTTCCCCGTTCGCAAGCTCGAGGATCTTGCCGGTCACAAGATGCGCGCGGGCGGGCCGCAGGCCCTGTTCCACTCGACCATGGGCGGCTCGCCGGTGTCGATGGATGCGGGCGACATCTATACCGCGATAAAGCTGGGCACGATCGAGGGCACCTACTGGGATACCGGCGGCATCGACGACATGTCTTTCACCGAGGTGGTCGACTACGCGATCATGCCGGGCTGGAACCCTGCACAGCACCAGGAGATATACGTCAACCTCGACAAGTGGAACGCGCTGACCCAGTGGCAGCGTGACCAGATCGAGGGCGTGTTCAAGGACGTGTATTTCGAGACCAGCCGGATGCATGCCGAGGGCGTGGAAGACGCGCTGCAGGACCTTCGCGACGAGGGCGGCGAGGTGATCGAGCTGTCCGACGAGGAAATCGCGCGCATGCGCGAGAAATCGATCAACGAGGTCTGGCCGCAGATCGCCGAGAAGTCCGCGGGCAACGCCAAGGGCGTCGAGCTCTGGAAGGCGTATCTCAAGGAAATCGGCGCCTACTGAATGCCGGCACTTCCGGCGGCGCGCGCCCCGCGGGGCGCGCGCCCAGCACGATGCTCCGGTTCTCCCGGGACGCGCCCGGGGTCCGGTCGATCATCAGGAACAACAAGGCCGGTTGAGCGGATGCGGGGCCATTCCGGGGGCCGCGGTGCGCACGTCGCGATCGGTCTGCCACTTTCGGATCAGGACCGCCCATGAGCCTCGAACTTGTAACCGCGCTGTATTTCATCCTGCTTTTCACGCTGCTTTTCATGGGGCTTCCGGTTGCCTTCGGGCTGGGCGGGACCGCCGTTCTCTTCGCGATCGTGATGGAGCCAAGGGCGCTCTTGGCGGTGCCAAGCGCCTTTTATTCCACGCCGTGGAATTCGGTTCTCGTGACCGTGCCGTTGTTCCTTTTCATGGGCGGGCTCATACGCTTCTCGGGGATCGCCGAGGCGGCCTATGACGCGGTTTACAAGCTGATCGGGCATGTGCATGGCGGTCTGGCGATGGGAACGGTGCAGGTGTGCACCGTCTTTGCCGCGGTGACGGGCATCACCCCACCCGCGACGATCACGATGGGCCAGATCGCCTATCCGTCGATGATGAAATACAAGTACGACAGGTCCATCGCCATCGGGTCCATCGCGGCCGGCGGCGCATTGGGGGCGCTGATCCCGCCAAGCGTTCCGTTCATCTTTTACGGCCTGCTTGCCAAGGTCTCGATCGGGGATCTGTTCATGGCCGGGATCGTGCCGGGCCTGATGCTGGCCAGTTTCTACATGCTGTATATCGGCCTGCGGTGCCGTCTCCAGCCGCATCTGGGGCCCGCGCTGCCGGATGAGATGAAATTCACCCCCGCGGAAAAGGCGCGTGCCGTGGTGAACATCTGGCCGTTCGCGGTGCTTATCGTGATCGTCCTGGGGGTGATCTGGGGCGGCGTCGCAACGCCGGCCGAAGCCGCTGCGTTCGGTGCCGCCGGGGCCTTTCTTATCAACCTGCTGTATGGCCGTCTCACTTGGTACGTGCTCAGGGAATCCCTGATTTCCACGCTGAAGCTGAGCGGCATGGGCCTTTGGATCCTGATCGGCGCCACGATCTATCTCAACGTGTTCAACACGATGGGCAGCCAGGACCTGTTGACCGAGTTGGTCCTGTCCATGCCCGGGGGAGAGGTCGGCGTGATGCTGATGATGATGCTCATCATCCTCGTGCTGGGCATGGTGATGGATGACTGGGCGATCATCATGCTGTGCACGCCGCTTTTCATCCCGATCATCGACGGCCTTGGCATCGACAAGCTGTGGTTCGGCACGCTGTTGATCGTGAACATCCAGATCGCCTATCTCACGCCGCCATTCGGGTTCGTGTTGTTCTGGCTCAAGGGCGTGCTGCCCTATGATGTCAGCATGAAGGATATCTACGGTTCGGTGGGCCCCTTCGTGGCGCTGCAGTTTCTGGGGCTCGCCCTGATCTTCCTTTTCCCGGAGATCGCCACGTGGCTGCCGAACAACGTGAACTGGTAGACGGGGAAACGGGCCGGCCCCGAAGCAAGGAGAGAGGACCGCGCCATGTATGAAAACATCATCATCTGTCTTGCGCTTGACCATGGTATCAGCGCCCGGGCCCTCGCGGTCGCGCAGCATCTGCTCAGCCCCGACGGCAAGATCACGGCGGTGCATGTCTACGAACCGCCCAGCAGTTCCGTCCGCACGTATCTCGACGATGAAACCATCGCCAGCGTGCGCGCCGACGCCGAGCGCAAGCTTGCGGAGCGCGTGGCGCAGCACCCCGGGATCGGCTCGGTCCTGTTGTCGGGAAATCCCGCCCGCAGCATAAACGACCATGCGGCCAGGATTGGGGCGGACTGCATTGTCGTCGGCTCGCACAAGCCGGGCCTGAGCGACTACTTCCTCGGTACGACGGCGGCGCGCGTCGTGCGTCATGCGCCGTGTGCGGTGCACGTGCTGCGCTGAGGGCCGGCGAAATATCCGGGCGATGATCGCGATGCCCGGCGGCCTAGGGAGGACCGCCGGGAAGCGGTAGTGTGTCAGGCGCGCTTGCGGCCGGTGACCATCGCGCGGGCAAGGTTTTCGCGGTGGGCGATACTGGCCCAAATGACCCCGCCGACGTGAAGCAACACGAGCAGGAGGGTCGCGTTGGCGGCGAGCTCGTGGATCTCTTCCCATGCCTCGCCGGCTTCGTCCTCATGGTCCTCGCCGTAGTCCTCCTCGTTCTCGCCCGATGCGCGGATGCCGCCGGTTTCGGGGGCGGACACCACGAACCCGGCCAGCGGGCCGCGTCCCTCTTCGACGGCCAGCGTGCCCATCCCCGAGACCGCCGTCACGGCAAGCATGAAGAGCAGTGCCACGGTCATGGCGCCGCCCGCCGGGCTATGGCCGACATGGCGCTCGGCCCGGCCGGTCGCCAGGCCGCGCAGGTAGGCAAACACGCGCCGCGGCCCGGTCACGAAGTCGGCAAACCGGGCGTGGCGGGGGCCGGCAAGGCCCCAGACCACGCGCAAGGCCACGGTGACGGCGATGGCGTACCCCGCATAGGTGTGCAGCCACTCCGGCTCTCCCTCTGTCAGGTAGGCGGTGGCGAATGCCGCCACCAGCACCCAGTGCCCGATCCGGACCAGCGGGTCCCAGACCCGGATCGTTGCGTTGTCGCGTGATTGCGGCATCAGTCGTCATCGCCTCCGCGCCGAACCGGGTCGCCGGTCACCGGGTCAAGGTAGCCTTCCACCCGCATCCCCTGCGCATCCGTCATCTCGACATCGTAGACACCGTGCTCGGCTTCGATCTCGTGCACGGTATAGCCCTGCTTTTCGAGTTTCTGCGCAAGCGCGCTGACGCTCATCCATTCCGAGCGCGGCGGCACGTCGCCCGTCATGCTGTTCTCGTCCTCGGATGCCTGCGCGCCGGCGGCAGCGAATCCCGCGGCGATGGCCAGGGCGGTCACGGACATTTTCAGGGTCTTCATTGGTGTGCTCCTTTTCAAGTTGCGGCGTCGTCGCCGCGGTTGGCAAACCCCTTTTGCACCGACTCGCCTGATCGCAGCCTGACGGGTGCTGTCAGCTTGCTGTCAGCGTCGTGCCGTTAGAGACTGTGCCCATGAAACGGCGGATTTCCATGATGCTCGTGGGCCTCGTCCTCGCAACCGCGCTGCCGGCCGTTGCGGACCGCGACGATCACGACCGGGCGCGCGGTGCCCTCCAGAGGGGAGAGGTGCTGCCGCTTGCCCGCATCCTCTCGATCGTCGAGGAGGAAACGGATGGCCGCGTGATCGAGGTGGAATTCGAACGCGACGACGGCAGATGGGTCTACGAGCTGGAACTGCTGTTGCCCGATGGGAGTCTGGTGGAGCTGGAAGTGGACGCGGCGACCGCACGGATACTGGAGCGGGAAGACGCCGAAGGGGATGATGACTGATGCGCGCGCTCGCGGTTGAGGACGATCCGCGCATCGCCGCCGACGTCGCGGCGGCGCTCGACGGCGCGGGCTTTCGAGCCGAAACCTGCGCCGACGGGGAAGAGGCGTGGTTCCTGGGCGATACCGAATCCTACGACCTGATCGTGCTGGATCTCGGCTTGCCGGGAATGGACGGGCTGTCCGTTCTCAAGCGCTGGCGCGCGGGGGGCTGCGAGACACCCGTTCTGGTGCTGACGGCCCGCGGCGAGTGGCAGGAACGCGTCGAGGGGATCGAGGCGGGAGCCGACGATTACCTGCCCAAGCCCTTCCGGATGGAGGAGCTGGTGGCGCGCGCCCGGGCGCTGGTGCGCCGGGCGGCCGGGCGCGGCGGGGCGGTGCAGGTCATCGGCGAGCTGAGGCTCGACACCAACCGGATGACCGCGGCGGTGCGCGGCGTGCCGGTGCCGCTCACGGCGCTTGAATACCGTTTGCTGGCCTATCTCGTGCTGAACCGGGACAGGATCATCCCGCCGGGCGAACTGTTGGAACATCTTTACGGCGACGACGACGCCCGCGAGGCAAATGCGCTGGAGGCCGTGATCGCGCGGCTGCGGCGCAAGCTCGGCGCCGGCGTTATCGGCACGCGGCGCGGCTTTGGCTATTATGTGGACGGGGGCGGCGCGTGAGCGCGCTGTCGTTGCGTTGGCGGTTGCTGGCCGCCGGGGTCGCGGCGCTGATCGTCGCGCTCGGTCTGGCGGCGGCGGGGCTGGCGCAGCTTTTCGCCACGCATGTCGAACGGCGCGCGCTGTCGGAACTGACCGTGCAGCTGGACGAGATCATTGCCGGGCTGGCGTGGCGGGACGGGCAGCTGGTACTTGCGAACCCGCCGGCCGACCCGCGTTTTGCCCGCCCTTATGGTGGCCTGTACTGGCAGGTTTCCACGGGGGAGACGTTGCTGCGGTCACGCTCGCTTTGGGATCATGATCTCGCGCTACCAGAGGATGTTCTTGGCGACGGAGAGGCTCATGTGCACCGCATCGAGGAGCCAGAACTGCCGGGTCTGCTGGCGCTGGAGCGTACCGTGGCGCTGCCGCCCCGGCTCGGCGGTGGCTCGGCGCGCGCCGCCGTCGCGATGGATGCCGGCGAACTCGACCGGGCGACGCGCGCTTTCGTGGCCGACATGATGCCGTATCTCGGCCTGCTCCTGCTCGTGCTCGTGGCCGCGCAATGGGTGCAGGTCACCCTCGGGCTGTCGCCTCTGCGCCGTCTCGGGGCGCGGGTCTCCGCGTTGCGCCGGGATCGTGGTGCGCGCATGGGGACGAAGTGGCCCCGCGAGGTGCAGCCGCTGGCCACCGAGCTGGACGGGCTTGTCGCGCAACGCGAGACGGACATCGAGAACGCGCGGGCGCGCGCCGGTGACCTTGCCCATGGTCTCAAGACGCCCTTGCAGGCGCTGCTGGGAGAGGCCCGGCGGCTGCGCGCAAAGGGCGAAGACGCCGCCGCCTTGGGGATAGAGCAGGTGGCCGGCTCGATGCGCGCGCATGTCGAGCGCGAACTCGCCCGCGCGCGGACGGCGTCCCGCGCC